>JAJRBP010000173.1 GCA_028679405.1 Methanoregulaceae archaeon
ATGACCAGAAGGGAAAACGGCCAGGAAGGTGCGTTGAAGAGGTACCTTGTCAGGCGCTGGAGCCGCTCGTCCCCACCGACGATCATGCGGAAAGCCCCTTCAGGACGATCTCGCTCCGGCCTGATCCCCTCTGCACCACCGCTCCAGAGTACCGTATCGGCCTCCGGTAGAACGGTGCGTTGAGAGTGAGCGTCTCGTACTCTCCTCCTTCCCCGGCCAGGTGTATCCGGTGTTTTACCGCGGCCTCCTTCAGCCGGACTATCATCGACCTGTCGATCCTCTGACCCAGGAAGCTCTCGTCGAGACCATCTGCCGCCGTTACCACGATGATCGCATCCAGCCGCTCTGCAACCTGTTCGAGAAGAGCCGCAGGGTCCATCTGCCAGAGTGGCGAGAAGACCTCGAGCGAGAGCCTGTCGGCGATAGCCCCGATCCGCCTCATCTGGTATTCCGACTCTACCGCACCGGTGATTATTCCCCCGATGTCAAGGCCGGAAAGTCCGCGTTCGAGGTCTTCAAGCTCGGCTTCCTTGATACCGGGCGTCGGGAATTCCACATATCCGAGCCCTGAAACTTGAGCGATCAGCCTCACCGCATCGAGGTTCGAGGCGTGGAACATATACGAGAATGGATTTTCGGGCCGGAATGTGACGAGGTACCGCAGGTCGAGTCCCCTGTCCAGCGCGATCTGCGCCGCGAGTACCGAGTCCTTCCCTCCCGAGGTCAGTGCCGCCCAGCCCATCCGACCTATCCCCGTGCAGAGATCTCCCCGAAGAACTCGGAATACCGGGCCGCCATCAGGTCCCAGGTCGGGAGGTTGGTCTGGCAACCAGGCTTTTCGACAACGAACGAGGCGGTCACGGTCCCTACCCGGCAACAGTCGACCGGGGTAAAACCACGGACGTAGGCAGTGAGGAATCCTGCACGGTACGCGTCCCCCGCCCCAGTCGGGTCTGCCATCTTCACCGGGAGTGCAGGCACATGCTCGGACTCCCCTCCGGCATGGATCTCGCTTCCCTGCCCGCCCATGGTAAATACCGCAAGAGGGACCCTCGCGGCAAGCGACCCGGGGTCGGTATCGAGGATCCGGCACATCCCTTCCACCTCGTGATGATTTGCGAACAGAATGGAGATATGGGACAGTATCGAATCGAGCTGCCCCTTCGAGTACCTGTGCAGGTCCTGGCCGGGGTCGAACGAGGAGAACGTGCTCTTTTCGGCAACCCGGACGTTGAAGTCCGGATCGGCCGTGGCCATGTGGACGAACGGGAGGGCAGGGGCCTCTGCAGAGCCGAATATCTCGGACGCTCCCCATTCGAAGTAGGTGATCTGGTCCCCCGCGGCATCGGTGAAGACGAACGCGGTCGGGGTATGGGCATCGGCTTTGACAAAGAACTGCGGGAGAATCCCGATATTCTGCATCCAGCGTTCGTAATCCCCACCCGCGAAGTCCCCGCCCACTGCGGAAACGAGCGTGCACTTTTCCCCGAGGACCGCGATCCCCGCTGCGATGTTCGCCGCACCTCCGCCGAAGAAGACCTTCCTGTCGAGGACGAGGGTCGAGGTGTTCTTTTCAGGGAACACCGGGACCCGGCAGATATGATCGATCGCCGTATGTCCGACGATATGGATCATAGCGTGCACACGCCTTTCACGGCAAGCGGTACGTCACGCAGCGCCTTCCCGATGACCGACTTCGCGATCCTGGACGCATGCTCCTCCGATTCCGCCCGGAAAACCTTCATCTCGAGGAGAAGGCCGACAAGAGCGGTATTCGCCACGATGATCGCGCTGTTCAGTTCCTCCTCGCAGAACGGGCACGCGAGCATCCCGGCCTCGACCTCCACGTATTTTGCCGACGGGTTGAGCCGTTTCCCTGCCTCGGAGATGGCGATGCCGATCGCCTCGTCCAGGTTTTTCACGTCTTTTATGACCCATGCCGCTTCGAGCGTCACAAGATAATCAGGCATTAACCTACACCTTCCCAGGTTCCATAGTGCACATGCTCTCCTGCCGCCATTCGCGGGGTGAACGCCCCGGGGAGACGACCTTTTCCCACGCACAGGATCGCGACAGGCCGCAGGTGCGAAGGGAGTCCTGCGATCGACCGGACTTCCCCTTCGTCCATCGCCCCCACCCAGCAGGAATGGAGGCCGAGCGCATGTGCCCCGAGCATCATGTAGGTGCAGGCGATTGTCGCGTCCTGGACCGCATAGAGTATCCCGCGCTCGCCATACCTGGACATAGAGCGCACGTAATTCGCGCACACGATGAAGAGCGCTGACGCCTCTTCGACGTGCCTCTGTTCAAAAGCTGCTGCCGAGATCTCCGTCTTCTCCTCGTCGTCAAAGACGATTACCACGTCCCATGCCTCGAGATTCCCGGCGCTGGGAGCGGTGCTCGCGCACCCGAGTATATACTCCACCTGGCTTTCGGAGAGTTCTCCCGGGTAGTACTCGCGAACCGAGACACGGTTCGAGAGGAAGTCCCTGAATTCAGAGGAGTCCATGCTCGGAAAGTACCTGCCATCCAGTCTGCGCAGCCGTGGTCGCCTCGCTGACCGCCCCGCTGATCTTCAGGCCGGCGGGTTCGTAGCCGTCGCTCTCGACGAGACTTATCGCTTCTGAAACAAGGTCCGCAGACCGCCTGAAACTCATGCTCCCGGTATCCCTGAACCCGAACTCGATCTCCGCCCTGACGGCGTCCAGGAGGAGGAGAAGGGTTTTCTTCCCACCCGCACGTTCAGCCCCTTCCTTGAATCCTGCCACCGCGATGGTGAGCTGGGAGCAGATGATCAATTCGCTCTTTGCCCGTTCCCCGAACTGGTACCATCTGACTGCGCTCTTCGTATCCATACTGACACTAGCACTGTGTTGATAAAAGATAGTTGTGGCCGTTCAGGGCG
>JAJRBP010000180.1 GCA_028679405.1 Methanoregulaceae archaeon
CAAGGACTGACGCGGGGGGACCTTCCTCGACCCTGCCGATCACCCTGCTCTCCACGCCGGCCTTCCCGATCACGTCCCTGACAGGAGAGATCACGTCTGGCGGTGCTACGATCAGCAGGGCATCGATGGATACGCCGAGGTAATCTATCATGAGGGCCTCAAGCATCTCCCGGACCTTCGGCTCGACGAGCCTGGACGTCTCCTCTTCCTCGATGATGATCCGGCACCCGGCGGTTGCAGCCATCTCATGGACGTCACCCCGTAGTCCCCCGTTCGTAACATCGGTCATTGCATGCACTCCCCTGAGTACCTCGTTCCCGACAAGGGCTTTTGCTGCCCTGAGGAAATCGAGGTTCATTGTTGACTCAACCACGTCCGGATACCCGGAATACATGGCTGCAGTGGCGATGGTTCCGCCCCCTGCACCCGTGGTCATGAGGAGGAGATCGCCGGGGGCGGTGGCACGCCGTGGTGTGATGTGCGAGGCGACCCCGACCGATCCCACGCACCCGGTCATCCGGCTCCCGAGGACCATGTCGCCCCCGATCCGGAGCGTCGACCCGGAGACCAGGGGGACACCGACCAGGTCCCCGACGGTCGTGATCCCTGCGGTGTAATCGAAGATCTTCCCGACATCCCCGTCATCCGCGACATGGATATCTGAAAAGAGCATGACCGGCCTCGCCCCCATCACGTAGACATCGCGGAGTGTCGCCCTCGTCACGTGGAAACCCGCGAGAAAGGGGAAGTCGGAGAGACGGGAGTGCATCCCGTCCACCGTGCAGACGATGAACTCCCCCGCACCTGAACGTACGACGCCCCCGTCGTCCATCTCCCCCACCCCGACTTCCGCACTCGTACTCCCTATCACCCGTGCGATCTGCCGGTGGGCATAGAAATCACCGGTCCCACGGGAGCCGACACCGAACTCGCCCATCCCGACCCCCGCGGGTTCGAATGCGAAGAGATCGCCCGAAAGATTACGGGTATTTTTCACCTCCTCGACCACCGCCCGCGAGAATTCCCCCGCATATGCAGGCGTGGCGTTTTTCCAGGTCATGATCATGGCCGAAAGATCCTGCCCGACCTCGACCTCCTGGTCCCCCGCGGCGAGACGCCGGCGGACGTACTCCTCAACATCCATGGGTGAAATGTGCGCCGATCTCCGATAAAAAACGATTGATTGAAGGATTGCGGGAGTACCCGCAAGGTATAACTACTCCACGGTGCATATGCGGCACTCATGACCATCAGTGAGAGCAAGGCAATGGATGTCTCCGGCGCCACAAAGGACATGATCAAGCGCTTTGAGGTGGAGAACGACATCATGGTCGAGACCCTGGTCGAGCCGATGTACTGGACGGTGACTGTCTTCATCAACCGGCCGTGGGGAGGTCCCAAGAAGAGGAATATCAGGGCAAAGAAGTACATTACCGCCCCGGATGCGAAAGGGCTCGTCTTCGTGCTCGACAACCCGATCTCCGAGAATACCTACAGCATGGAGACGTGGAAGGATTCACCTGACATCAACACGTTCGTAAAGCAGGTGCTCGATGCAGTAGTGGCGAAGCGGGCCGAAGAGACAGTGGCGACGGGATCCGGCCCGGGGTGCGGGTGAGAGATCCCGGGTGAGGAGATTACGGCTCTTTTTTCGTTTCCAATTGAAATTCTCTCCTTATTGTAACGTCGCAGAAATATGTTTATTCCCCTGGATTTCCGAATTGAGGGGGGTGGTGACACAATTCTGCCTCTCCCCACGGTGCGGTTTCCATTGGACCTGCGAGATCCGCGGTTATCCCGGTCAGGTCGAACGCCCGGCCGGTATCACGACGCCACCATCGTGCTGCGAAACCCCGGGGCGTTTTAAAATCCTGGAACGGTCAGGGTAAGGATTTTCAGAAACCGGAATGACGGGCCCAGTCGTCTCACAGGGGAGGCTGCGACCTGAGCATCCTGCCTGTTCTTGTCCGGTTACCCTTCCAGGGTGTGGATAACAGGGGGGATCGCCGAGGCCTCGGTAAACTCGGTGGAGAAACCGTCCGGGAACCGGACTGTCGTTATCCGGGGCGAGAAGTCAGGTTTGACGAGTGACGAGAACCAGTAGTCATCGAGGACCGTGCCGGCCTGGTCGAAAGAGAGACCAGGTGTCACGAGAGTCGTTGAATTATCAGCAGTGTGGACACTGGCCAGATTGTACACGGTGAAATCCGCCGATCTTGTCCCGGCCGAAGAGACGCTTACCTGCCGGTTCAGGCTTTTTTCGAGTGCCGACCGGAGTTCAGTGGCCGGGTCGGCGATATGGAGGTAGACCGCGATATACTCGACCCAGGAGAGCGAGTACTCAAGTGCGACCTGCGTGTCCCCGTTCTTCCGGACATCGAGCGTGAGCTCATCCGCAGAGAATGCCTGCACCGGTGCCATGAAGATGACAGCTATGCAGAGAATAATGGCGGCGCAGGTGATCCCTCTCATCGGATGACATTTGCCAAGCGGAGAGATAAAAGTATCCTGCATATCCCCACTTACTTTCCAATCCTGATAAGCATCTCCTCGAGCGTCGGGTAGTGGGACTCTATCCGCTCGACCCTGCCCCCGTGCCTGCCGATAACTTCTGTGCACCGGTTCATCTCGCCGATGTCCGGGACGCTCACGTGATAGAGGCCTCCCTCGAAGCTGTATTCCCTGCAGGACTCGAGGTGGGAGATATCGGGCATATGGAACGAGATCCGGTAGCTGATCGAGCCGAACATCTCGCGGAGCTCGTGCATGTTCCCCATCGCGACGACCTTCCCACGGCGGAGGATCATCACCTTGTTGCAGATCTCCTCCACCTGGTAGAGGTTGTGTGCAGACAGGACGATCGTCTTCCCTTCGTTGCGCAGGTCCTTCAAATAATCGATGATATACCTGGAGGTCATCGGGTCGAGGCCTGAGGTCGGTTCGTCATAGATCAGGACCGACGGGTTGTGTATGAGGGAACGGGCGATCGCGACCTTCCTCTTCATCCCCTTCGAAAACTCCCCCATCTTCTTCCCGTCGGGATCGAGGGAGAGGGATTCCAGGAGCTCGCGTTTCCGCCTCTCGATGGTCTGCCGGTCGAGGGCGTAGATCTCCCCGAAGAAGCGGAGGTACTCGTCCACGGTCATCGTCTCGTAGAGCCTGGACTCCTCGGGGAGGTATCCCAGGATCCGTTTCAGGTGGTCCGGGTCGGAGAGCACGTCGATACCGCCGATCTCGAGGCGGCCTTCAGTCGGGTCTATCAGGCCGGACAGGATCTTCAGCATCGTCGTCTTGCCTGCACCGTTATGGCCGATCACCCCGAAGATCTCCCCGTCCCCGCACCCGAAACTGACGTGGTCGAGGGCTTTATACAAGCCGTAGGTCTTCGTGAGTCCGGAAGCCGTTATCATTTCGCTCCCTGCATTACCCGTTTTCCTCTACCTGCAAGGTCTTATACCTGATGAACATACCAAAATAACGAACATTTCTCATGGGGTTTGCGTCCGATACCGTAACCGTGGCACGATGGGAGGTGAAACGTTCCGTCGGCACGATGGGCAGAAACGTGCTCCCTGTTGCCATTGCTCTTATCATCCTGCTTCTCGTGGTCACAGGGTATACCACCCAGAGCGGAATCCACCTCCAGGACAGGATCTACCGGGTCGGTACCGACGACCCGGCCGTCGCGAACCTCTTCTCGGCTGACCCCCGTTTCTCGATCTACGTCCTCGACCCGGCTTCGCTTCAATCCGGCAGGGGAGCTTTCGACCTGACCATCCAGAACGGAACTGTCGTTCCTTTAAGGACGGACCGGGGAAGGGCTGCCGCAAAGACCCTCGCAAGGGATTACGACCAGTACAGGATCTCGGTGTACAACCAGGAGCAGGACCTCTTCGCGGCCTACCCGCTGTGGCTCAACCTGAGTTACGTGAAGAGCGAGCTCGACTTCGCGGCGACCCAGTCCGGCCAGCAGGCCCTCTCGACTGCCAGGAGCGCAGTTCCGCCCGTACCGGAGGCTGAGGTCCAGCCGGTCGAGCTCCCGGCCGGGACCGTCGGGATCAGCGAAGAGGAGCTTCGTTCCGCACTGGAAGTCCAGCCGGCGAGCCAGAACCAGCTCACCAGGTATACCGAGATGTTCGGGCAGGACTCGCCGCTCGCCAATTTCAAGACCCCCTCCCAGCTCTCACCCCCGCTCCCGTTCGACTCGATCATCCTGATCTTCGTCTTCATCTTCCCGCTCTACTTCTCCTCCCAGTTCTTCATGATGTCCATCATGAACGAGCGGATCGGCCGAAGGGGCGAGGTCCTCCTCTCGACGCCGGCCAGACCGGCGGCCATCATTGCAGGAAAAGCCCTCCCGTACTTCCTCGGGATGCTCGCGGTCTCCGGGGCCCTCATCCTCTGGCTCCGTGCGCCGCCTGAGATCATCCTGCCGCTCATCCCGGTGATCCTCTTCTTCCTCGCAAGCGCTCTCCTCATCGGGATGGTCTCGAGGAGTTTCAAGGAACTCTCTTTCATCTCGATCTTCTTCTCGACCGTCGCGACCTCCTACCTCTTCTTCCCGAGTATTTTCGCCAATGTCCACATCGTGAGCCTTGTCTCGCCGATCACACTTATCATACTGCTGCTCCAGGGGACGACGGTCACCCCGATGGACTATGTGTATTCGACGTCGCTCTTCATCCTCACGAGCGTGATCCTCTTCTATATCGGCGTCCGGAATTTCCGCGAGGAGCGCCTCTTCTCCCAGGACCGCCTCCTCGTGAAGTTCCGTGATTTCATCGGGGGGAGCCTTCCGGAAAAAAGGCCTTATCTCTCGCTGTTCGTGCTGAATGCCCTCGTGATACCGTTCGTATTCATGGCCCAGCTGATGCTCCTCGTCATCCTCTTCAACCTCCCTATGCCCCTCTCGCTCGTCCTGCTGCTTGTCGTCGCAGCGCTTGTCGAGGAGATCGCCAAGTCGATCGGCATCACGACGCTTTTCCAGCGTGCACCCGCGATCTTTTCCTGGAAGATGGTGGTCATCGCCTCGCTCGTGACCGCGGCCGGTTTCCTCTTCGGGGAGAAACTCCTCCTCTTCATCACCCTCTCCCAGATTTCGGACTCGGTCTTCGGGAGCGTCCTCTTCCTCTCGCTCGGACTGCTCTGGCTCCCGTTCCTCCTCCACTTCGGCGGGACGCTGGTCGTGGGCGCATCGGTAAAAAAGTTCGGCTGGAAAGGATACGTTCCCGGGCTCGCAGGCGCGACGATCCTCCACTGCCTGTATAATATCTACATGATCAGGGGGTGGTTCCTGTGAGCCTCCGGAATATCAGGATCATCGCGAAGAAAGACTTAAAAGGGCTTGCGAACGAGCGGACGATCCTCCTTGCAGTCCTCCTCCAGCTCTTCATCGCCCTCTTCTCGTCATTCCTGATGGTGGGTCTTACCTCGCTCTACGACCCCTCTTCACTCTCCCGGTACTCGAGGATAGAGTACGGGGTCGGGTACGCTGGGAACGACTCCCCGCTGGAGGGGTACATCAACGACAGCAGGGACTTCCGGGTCTACCCGATGGACCTCTCGACCGCGGTCCAGGCCCTGAAGGAGCGTAAGCTTGCCGCGGTCGTCTATTATCCGGACACCCCGCCCGATGCGAACGAACCTGTCGAGGTCACCCTGTACACGCTTCAGAACGACATCCAGGCCGCGATAGTGAGCGTGAAATTAAAAGACATCCTTGTCCGGTATGAGACGGAGCTCCGTACCCTCCGTTCTGACCGCCTGAACCTGCAGCCTTTGCCCCTCCAGGTCCCGGCCACGGGATCGGGCGGGGAGTTCTACGAGTTCATTTACGGCC
>JAJRBP010000051.1 GCA_028679405.1 Methanoregulaceae archaeon
GGTACCTGCGCGATGCTTATCAACAAGGTTCCGAGGCTTGCCTGTCGCACCCAGGCTGCGTTACTTATCTCAGGGGAAAAACCGGTAAGGCTCTCTCCGTACCCGGCCCTTGAATCAGCCGAATCATGGGACCCGGGGGAAGAGATCCTGGTCGAACCTCTTCCGCACCTCCCGGTAATCCGCGACCTTGTCGTGGATATGACCCACTTCTTCAGGTACTATCGCGAGATCGACCCTGTTCTCCACCCGGCAGGAAGTCCTCCCGACCATGAATACCTGATGTCGCAATCTTTTGTGAAAGAACTCGAGATCTATACGAACTGCATCCTCTGCGGTGCGTGCTTCGGGGCATGCCCCGTAAACGCAGGCGATCCCGATTACCTGGGACCAGCCGCACTCGCAAAACTTTACCGGTTCCACATCGACCCCCGGGAGGCCGGCGACGGCTCCCGTCTCCTCAAGGCCGATTCTCCCCGCGGCTGGTGGGACTGCAGGCTCCATGGCAACTGCATGACCGTGTGTCCGAAGGGAGTCCCTCCCATTATCGCAATCGGAAAGGCCAGGAAAGAACTATCCGGTATGGGCAGGGGTCCGGGAAAGGGGGAAATCCGATGAACCGGGAGGAGAGGGACCCACTGGGGAGCCTCATGATTGAAGGAGACGTGTACTACGGCATCCAGACCGTTCGTGCGATCAGGAACTTCCCGGTGAGCGGGATAAGGGCAAAGCCGGATCTCGTAAGAGCGTATGTGCTTGTCAAGAAAGCCGCAGCAATCGTGAATATCCGGCTCGGGATCCTGGATACCGTGAGAGGAGATGCAATAATCCGGGCTGCCGACGAGGTCCTCGGGGGGTTGTACGCGGACCAGTTCCCGGTAGATGTCTTCCAGGCAGGTGCCGGCACATCCTTCAACATGAACATCAACGAGGTCATTGCAAACAGGGCGCTGGAACTGCTCGGACATCCAAGAGGCGATTATGCATTCCTTAGCCCCAATGACCACGTAAACCTGTGCCAGTCCACGAACGACACATATCCGACTGCGACGCACATCGCAGCGATATCAACCGCAGACCACCTGCTCCGGGAACTTGTTCTGCTGGAGGATGCATTCCTCAAAAAGGGTGATACGTTCTCAGGTATTCCGAAAGTAGGGCGCACGCACCTGATGGATGCGCTCCCGGTGACCCTGGGTCAGGAGTTCCGTGCGTACGGGACCGCGATCGGCAGGGCGGCTGCCCGGATCAGAGAGAGAAGAAACGACCTCCTCGAGATCCCCCTCGGGGGGACGGCAACAGGGACCGGCGCGAATTCCCATCCGAAGTACCGTACGATGGTGGTCGCCGAGCTTTCGGCACTCACCGGATATTCCCTGGTGCCTGCACGGAATAGTTTCGAGGCTCTCCAGAGCAGGTCGCAGCTCGTGGCGTTCTCGGGAGCGCTTCGGGAGCTTGCGCTCGAATTGATCCGGATAGCGAATGACATCAGGCTTCTTGGTTCCGGCCCAGAGGCAGGCCTGGGCGAGATAATCCTCCCGGCGGTCCAGCCCGGTTCCTCTGCGATGGCCGGGAAGGTGAACCCGGTGATCGCCGAGTGTCTCGACATGATCGGGTTCCAGGTACTCGGGAATGATACGGTCATCGCGCTCGGGGCCCAGGCCGGCCAGCTCGAACTGAATGTAATGACGCCTGTGATATGCCACAACATCCTCGAGTCGGTGGTAATTCTCTCGTCATTCCTCCCTGTTTTCAGGACCGGCTGCATAGACGGGATAAACGCAGACGAAGCGCGTTGCCGGTCCTACCTGAAGGGGAATTCAATGCTGGCTACCCTCCTCATCCCCAGGATCGGATTCGCACGTGCCGCCGAGATCGCCAAAGAATCACTGCGTTCCAGGGTCCAGGTCAGGGAAATAGCGGTCAGGGAAGGGATCGTTACTCCTGAGGAGGCAGATACCCTGTTTGACTATGAGAAGATGTCCAGGACAATTTTCGAAGAGTGACTTTCTTCCCCGGACGTTTCAATGCCCCGATCCGGGAACAAAAGTTTTTTTTATAAAATCCTGATCGAAAGGAATCGACATTTCCCGGAGGACTCCTCCATCTCGTCAAATCATACTCCATGGTAACAATATCAGTTCCATTCACCCGCACGGACAGAATACAAAGCGATGGGGAAGTCTTATCTACCAGTTGCATCACCCGGTTACCTGGGAGTGGTAAGAAATGGAGAACGATCCCTACCTGGCGGACTTCAGGCGGAGTTTCGATGATCTCGAACCGTTCATGAATGATATTCACGATATCGCATATACCGGCCGTTCGATCGTGGAACCGATGCGGACTCATAGTCCGGTGATCTCCTGGAACGAGATCCTGATCAGGGGTGCCCAGCTGGCGAAGATCCCGCTGAACAGGGATGAGCTGATCAACACACGGACCGTCATCGGCCCGAAAGCAAGGCACCCGCTCGTGATCGAAACCCCTGTTTACGTCACGCATATGTCATTCGGTGCACTCTCGCGGGAGGTAAAGATCGCACTGGCAAAGGGGAGCGCCGGGGCGAAGACCGCGATCGGTTCGGGTGAGGGTGGGATCCTTCCGGAGGAGATGGAAAATGCGTACAGGTATATCTTCGAATATGTACCGAACCGGTACGGGGTTACCGACGAGAACTTACAACAGGTCGACGCGATCGAGATAAAAATAGGGCAGTCCACCCACCCGGGGATGGGTGCTATCCTCCCTGCATCAAAAGTGACAAAGGAGATCGCGACGGTAAGGGGGTATCCCGAGGGGCTGGATATCGTGAGTCCGGCGCATTACGACGATATCAAAAACCGCGACGATCTGAAGCGCAAAGTAGAGTGGCTCCGCACCCATTCGGGAGGGCGACCGATCGGTATAAAGATCGCTGCAGGTCATATCGAGGAAGACCTGGAGATCGCCGTCTCGGCCGGTCCGGATTTTATTACCGTCGACGGGCGGCCCGGCGCGACAAGCGCTGCCCCGAAATTTATCAAGATGGCGACATCGATCCCGACAGTATTCGCACTCTACAGGGCGAGGAAATACCTCGATTCAAAAGGGATCAGGGATATCTCGCTCGTGATAACCGGTGGCCTCCGGATCTCCCCGGATTTTGCCAAGGCACTTGCGCTTGGCGCCGATGCGGTGGCGATCGGGAACTCGGCCATGATGGCATGCGGCTGCCAGCAGTACCGGGTATGTCACCTGAATACCTGCCCTGTAGGAATAACCACCCAGGACCCGCTCCTCCGTGAACGCCTCAATATCGAAGAATCTGCGAAAAGACTGACGAATTTCCTTCACGTCTCGACCGGGGAGCTTTGTGAATTTGCTCGCCTGACCGGGAACGAGGATGTCCATGGACTGAGTATGTATGACCTCTGTACCACGAATTCGGAGATATCGGGACACACCGGGATCGAGCACGTCTGAAATATCTCAGTCCGGGCATTGGACCAGTCTCCATCATGCCGCTGATCCGGTTCGCAAATGGGAGGTCATGATTTTCGGAAGGATAATCGTAGTAAAGATCACCATCCGGAGAATGGAGCACGACCGGATGCCTTAACAATCTCCCTTCGTTGCAGAAAGCTTAATCCCGGAGGAGCCGCTCTCGTATCAGAGGAGATCAGATGGCGGAACAGGTACAAATCAGGCCGGGAGACAAAGGAATTTCATTTACTCTCAAGGACCAGAACGGAAAGGACTGGTCTCTACAGTCCTTCCATGGAAAACGAGTCCTGCTTTCATTCCATCCGCTGGCCTGGACTCCGGTCTGCACCGGGCAGATGAAGGCTCTCGAGGAGAATTACAGGACCTTTGAGTCGCTGAACACCACCGCGGCAGGGATAAGCGTGGACTCTCATTACTGCAAGAAAGCCTGGGGCGAGCATATCGGTATCAGGCTGACCCCGTTACTGGCCGACTTCTGGCCTCACGGTGAGATTGCACGGAAGTACGGGTTGTTCAAGGAAGACGCCGGTTTTGCCAGACGAGCGAATGTCCTCCTTGACGAACACGGGATGGTGGTCTACGTGAAGGTGTATGAAATACACGCTGCACCGGACCTCCAGGAGACGATTCGTTTTATTCAGGCGATGTAAGGCCTGTTTTCGGTCCATTGATGCACATGTTGAAGAAAAAGGAAATCTTCCTGGAGACCGGCAATAAAATCCGTGATCTCCTCAGCGGAGGTTCTCTTTATATCGCTGTGTCATTTCTCCTCCCCGGAGGCAGAACCGGTCGTGGGTGAGTCCCAGATTCCTTGCGACCGGGCACGTCGGGCAGATACACCCCAGATCCTGGGTGATGCAATTGAAACTGCCCCCGATCGCACAGAACAATATTTCTTTCGCTTTTCTTGAACAGTCGGTGTACGTGGGGCATCCCGGGCATGGGCACATGCCTTTGAGCGATACTATCTGGCTGGAGAACTCGGACGGGCTCATCCTGAGGAGCCCCTGGAACGTCTGGTCGAACTTATCCATACAAGACCTCTGCTGAATACAGCAGGTCTTCCTATAAAAAAGTGCTTCGCACACGTGCATCTTTACTTGTTCCTGAAGGCCCCGGTCTGGTTGATGAGTGCGGTTTTCCAGGCCTGGTAGAGCCCGCGGGTCACGCTGGTCCTGCAGTCGCGTGGGAGAAGTATAAGGTTTTCATCTTACCTGTTGTTCACAGGTTTCCCTGGATGACAGGGTCCACTCATTTCTGCAGATCGAGGCATTGCGTGATACAAAAAAAGACCGGGGGAGAAGTGTCGTTTTTTTTACGCCACTCCACCGAAGGGCATTCCAAAGAACGCGAAGTACAGCGAAATTCCCGCGAAGATAACAACAGGAACGAGAACCGTAATGACGGCATGTTTCAATGAAATATTCCTCGAGTGCTTCAGGCCGAAAATCCAGATATTTGCGCTCCACAAGAGGAATATTATTCCTAAAACAGCCGCAATATGCTGGTACTCGATGTATGCCGGAGATTTCAGCACCTGGTTCTGTGCCTGCAACACTACCTGGATATCGGTGAGCGACCGGATCGGGCTTACCACGATACGGGAGAAGTAGGACGGTGCGATGATGATGCTTATTATCGCTCCCAGGACCTGAGGGAGCATCCCGAACCCGATAAATTCCAGTGTCCTTTTAAAAGTTCCGGATCCCCGGAAGGCCATCGAGATGAGGAACAGGATTGCGGCAATGACTATCCAGGAGATGAAAAAAGAGACGAACCCTCCGGCAATTCCTGAAATCGTGGTGAACATCCCGATTCCAGGGTCTGCATAGAGCTTTACAAACGGTCCCGTGGTGATATATCCAAGAATTGCCCCGGCCACGCCTCCGATAAAGAGAATCAGGAGAGGCATCCTGAATGATTCCGGCTCCTCAATCTCAGCGGAGAAAAATCTTTCCGGGTTAAGAAGGAGATCAGGTATTTTCCCTTTCATTTCAAATCACGGTATAGTTTTCTGACCCTGCCGCTATCAACCTTTGGAAACAGGGGATATTTGACCATGGCCTGAATTCCCGCGGTCAGGTTATACCACAAAACGGGAGAAAGCCCGGTCCACTCTCCTGGCTTCATCAGAAATACGCGCGTCTCCAGAAAATTCCAATTCCAAGAAGCGAGAGGAGGACCGAGACTCCCATGATAATGAGGAAGGCATTCTGATCGTACTGGAAAGGTAATGGTACGTTCATCCCGAAGGTGCTCACGATGAGAGTCGGGATCATGAGGATGATGGTCACGATCGTGAGGAGTTTCATCACTACGTTTAAGTTGTTCGCGATTACAGAAGCGAATGCGTCCATCATATCCGACAGGATGCTCGAATAAATATTTGCCATCTCGATAGCCTGGCGCTGCTCGACGATCAGGTCGTCATACAGATCCTTTTCGTCCGGGTTCATCTTCATACAGGCGGAGTTCTGGAACTTTTCAAGCATAAGTGCGTTTGAACGGAGCGATGTCGTGAAGAAGACGAGGCTCTTCTCGAGGTTCATCAGCTTGATAAGCTGCTCGTTCTTGAGGGCCATGTGGAGGTCACGTTCGATACTCCCGCTCGTCCTGTTGATCTCCTTGAGATACCGGAGGAAGAGGAGTGTACTTCGGGTAAAGAGCTGCAGGACGAAATGTGTCCTTTTGTCCGTCGCAAAATGCCGGACTTTTCCCTTCGTGAATTCTTCGAGGACCTCGACCTCCATGAGGGTGATCGTGATGAGGAGGTCGGTGGTGACGATGATCCCGATCGGGAGGGTGATGAATGGCACGTCCGCTTCCCTCGTATCACGCTTCGGCGTGCGGAGGAGGATAAGCGTGTTCGATTCCTCCCTCTCGATACGGGCCCTCTCGTCAAGATCGAGTGGATCTGTGAGAAAATCACTGGGTATACCGAACCTGCGGGAGAGATCTTCAAGTTCCTGGCTGCCCGGGTTGACGACATTGACCCAGCAGCCTGGTTCGTACTCCCCACGGATCTCGAGTCCGTCGGCAGTAGATTTGTAGATCGTAATCACTCTGCAGCCTCCCCCGCACCATCCCGATCCCCGGGTACGCTGTACGGCGTAGGTTCCGGTACCCGTTAAACCTAATGATGAACGAACAGGGGGACCATATCTGTCAAAATCTTTATTCCCTGAGCGGGCAGGAATGCAATGGTACCTGCCCGGAGAATTCAGGTTATTCCATCCTTCCGGGCTCGATTATCCCCACCGCAAGAAAGGTTCTGTATTCACTGTCTCCTCGCCACTCTCTCGCGGATCTCCTCGATAACACCACTGATCGCGGTTGCAGCCACCGTGTCCCCCTTCACCCGTGCCTCTTCAAGGGAAGGTATTGCCCCGGGTCCGATAT
>JAJRBP010000025.1 GCA_028679405.1 Methanoregulaceae archaeon
GTACGGGTAATTCCACTCCTTTACCCGGTCCCACTTCCGGAACCACTCAAGTTCGCCGGCGATCTTCTCCCAGAAAGCGTCCGGCGCCTTGATAAATTCCTTGTAGGTCTTTTTGTAATCGCGCGTCCGGGCGTTGTCTTTGTAACTCTTATCAACTTCGTAATACTTCGCATCTTCAACGAGTGGGACATCGAATGATTCCTTCATCAGTTGCACCTTTATTGTTTTACCAAGACTCATCGGTGGTTTGAAGCTATACACGTACGGGCTTTGAAGAATATCTCTTCATGATACCCCGGTCCCGGGTTGATCGTCCGGAAAAATCCTTCCGATCATCCCTGCCCGTCTCACCTCCCGGTGTATTATAATGATTAATCATGATGAATATTAATAATTTGTTCTGGGCGCAGAAGAAGGGCTAGAATCGGTCAAATTTTCATTATACGGGTTTATCGATGAACCTCTGGACAACTATTAAGTTTGTTGAATCATCATACTGTTCCTATGAAAATCGCAATAATCGGTGCATCCGGCTATACGGGAGGGGAGCTGCTCCGGCTTCTGCTCTTGCACCCCAAAGCGGAGGTAGTCTGCGCGACATCCCGCAGGCTTGCAGGGACCCCCGTCGAGAAGGAACATCCCCACCTCAAAGGTCTGATCGATCTGGATTTCGGAAATCCAAAGACCGATGAGATCGATGCGGATTTTGCATTTCTCGCCGTTCCACATACTGCCGCGATGGAATATGCGAGTGGTCTCCTTGACCGGGGGATCAAGTCCGTCGATCTGAGCGCCGATTACCGGCTCCCGAAGGATATCTACGAGGAAGTGTACGGTGTGAAACATACGGGATATTTTGAGTGCCCGTACGGAATACCGGAGCTTCACCGCAAGTCATGTGCAAATGCTGATTTCGTTGCCAACCCGGGCTGTTTCCCGACCGGGGCGACCCTCGCGGCAGCCCCGCTCGCAAAGTACGCCCATACCATCATTTATGACTCAAAGACCGGTGTAAGCGGTGCCGGGGATAATCCTTCGGCGACGACGCATTACCCCAATGTAGGGGATAACGTGAACGCATACAAATGGACTACTCATCGTCACCTTGCAGAGATGAGGATGGAGGTCAGGAGACTCGGTTCCCAGGCGATGGTCTATTTCACCCCTCACCTCGTGCCTGTAAACCGTGGAATACTGACCACGGCCCACATCCTCCTCCGTGAGCCGATGGTACAGGAGGAGGTAGAGCGCCTCTACAGGAAATATTATGAGAAGGAATACTTCGTCAGGTATCAGAAACCCGTCCTCGCTGCGGTCAGGGGGAGTAACTTCTGCGACCTGATGGTCGAGAGTGAAGGACTAAGGGTTGTTGTGGTTTCTGCAATCGATAACCTGGTTAAAGGGGCGAGTGGACAGGCGATCCAGAATATGAATGTCATGTGCGGATTCGACGAAAGGGAAGGACTCCGTTCGGCAGGAATGCTCCCATAGGTGAAGATATGCAGGTAAAGGAAGCAATGACCCCTGACCCGGTAACTTGCCAGGTACACGACAAGGTCAGGGTGGCGGCAGGACTCATGCGGAAGAACCGGATCGGCGGTCTCCCCGTACTCGACGGTACAACCCTTGTGGGAATAATCACTGACTCAGATATCATCTCCCTCCTCGATACCGGGCGCATCTCGGATGATCTCTGGCTCCCGTCGCCCCTCGAGATCATCGAAGTCCCGATCAGGGAGTTAGTCAACTGGGAGAAGACCCGCCATGCGCTCACGAATATCGGTGACACCGAGGTGCGGAAAGTTATGAGTTCACCCCCGATAACGGCCGACGCGGAGATGGAGATAGAAGAGGCTGCATCGCTCATGCTGCACCGGAAAATCACGCGATTGCCGGTCCTGGACAAGGGCCGCCTGGTCGGGATAATCACCCGGGCAGATGTCGTCAACGCTGTCGGAGCTGCACACACCGCGGAAGGGGGCGGACAGTGAGGAGTATCTGTGGTGTCGACGGTGTGACGGCCTGGGGGATGAAAGAGGGGAAGAACGGCCTCACGCTGATAAAGGCGCAGGGCACAGCTGCCGGGGTATTTACCCGGAACCTTGTAAAAGCCCCCCCCGTCAGGTTGATGGAGGAGCGGCTTGTCTCCGGCCGGCTCGATGCGGTGATCGTGAACAGCGGATGTGCCAACGCATACACTGGGAAACGTGGGTACGACGATGCAGTACGGATGACAGAGATCGGTGCGGAAGCCCTTGGGCTCGCGCCGGAAAAAGTCGGCGTGGGGAGTACCGGGGTAATCGGCCGGTATCTTGACCTCCCCCTTATCACCACACAGGCGTCCCGTCTTGCTACCTGTCTCACGAACAGTGAAGAGGCCGAACACCTTGCCGCGAAAGGCATCATGACCACCGATACGTTCGAGAAACACGCCCTCGTGAAGACCGGTTCATTCTCAGTGGGAGGGATCACCAAGGGAAGCGGGATGATCGCCCCGAATATGGGCACGATGCTCGCTTTTCTCTATACCGACGCGGAAATTGGATCCGATGCATTGCGGGAGAGTCTCCGGTCTGCAGTAAACCGCACGTTCAACCGGGTCGTGGTAGACGGGGACATGAGCACGAATGATATCGCACTCTGTACCGCTACAGGGTTGAAGGGAAAGGTGCCGGCCCGGGAGTTCGACCGGGCACTCGAGGAATGCTGCCGGGACCTGGCGATACAGATTGCGATGGATGGCGAGGGGGCGACAAAGCTGATCGAGGTGAAGGTTACAGGTGCCGGCACCGAGGAGGAAGCGGCAACGGTAGCCCGGACGGTTGTTGCATCCCCCCTTGTGAAAACTGCAGTATACGGGGAAGATCCGAACTGGGGCCGGGTTATTGCTGCAGCAGGACGGGCTGGTATTGAGTTTGATCCGGACTCGGCTTCCCTCTCGATCGCGTCAGACGGGGATACGGTTGAACTGGTGAGACGAGGGCAGATTCTCGTCGACCTTGTCCGTGCGAAAGCAGCGATGCATGGCAGGAAGGTTGTCTTCCTGCTCGATCTCTCGGCTGGTAATGCATCGGCGACTGCATGGGGATGCGATCTTACAGAGAAATACGTGGAGATCAACGGGAGGTATACGACGTGAAGCGGGAGGAGGTCCTTACCGAAGCACTGCCCTACATCCAGCTCTTCCACGGGAAGACCATGGTGATCAAACTCGGCGG
>JAJRBP010000227.1 GCA_028679405.1 Methanoregulaceae archaeon
ACGATGCCACCATCTATCACGGGAGGATCATGCTCACGATGAAGGCTCCCGAGATCAAGGAATACCTCGAGAAGATCCCGAGCAACAAGTCGAAGGGATACGGGAAGCCGTTCTACGAGATTTTCAAGGAAGCGCAGTTCGACTTCTACAAGATCGACACCTCGCTCTTCTCGCCGGCGGAGGTCGTGATCAACGAGCTCTCCGAAGGCGTGATGTACCACGTCGGTGCGGTGAACCCGGAAGTCACCCTGAAGTCCTTCGGGCTTATGTAAACAAAGACTCTTCCATTCTCCTTCTCTTCGGCGTTATCCAGACAACGGATTTTCCACGCGGCCGTTTTTCCCAAGAAAAACCACTTGGTCATCCAGGTCACCAGGCGATATTGTGACTCCGCTGACAAAAGCATCCCTGACTCCCGGATGGGACTAACGGGTGTAATTCCGGCTTCTTCTACCCTCCACCTGAAGGGGGGAAGATGGCGATAAGGTCCCCGTCAGCGAGTCCGGTTAAAGGACCTGCCAGGTGCCGGATGTTCCGGCCATTCAGGAGGATCGTGATGTGATCGGCAGGCATGCCGGAGGGCCCCAGGATCTCCCGGGAAAGTCCGGGGGAACGGCGGGTCATCTCGTAAAGAACGTCACTGACGGTCGCTCCGTCCGGAAGGTCGAGATTGACCTCCTTCTCCGACAGCTCCTGGAGGCTGCTGAACACCTTCACCTGGACCTTCATTTAATGCCTCTCTCTGGCACCCGGAATGGACAAACGGGAGCCCCCTTATCCTGTGTACCGCCGCAGATCTCAGGGCGGCTCACCAGGACCTTCATTTACCTCCCTTTCCCCGGCATCCCCGGCAGACCACTGGTGTCCTCATCCTCCGTTATCGCGGGGGCTTTCTGGATAACTGTCCCGTGCCCGGTTGCTCTCATCGATGCCTGGACGGACCCGGTATCCATTCAGGCGATGCCGAGTTCCTGCAGTTTTTCCGGAGTCGGGACACCCTTCTCGTCCCACCCGCGCAACTGGTAGTATTGGGAGAGGAGCGGTTCCCGGACCCAGACCCTGTCCTTCGGCGCTCCCTCGTGGAGGGGTTCGGTGAGGAGCCGGACCGGGAGGGTGTCGTCCGAATCTGAAAAGCCTGCTCTGATATTGAACATCCGCTGCAGGTTCCAGATCCGTTCCCCGATCTTCAGGAGCTCCCCTGCATCCAGATTCATCCCGGTCACTGCCGAGACCATCCGGGCGTATTCGGGGGCTCCGATCGCAAACGAGGTAAAGAGGCAAAGGCCGGAGGCATCGATAGCCGCGGTCAGGTCCTGGAACGTCTTTGTCCAGGCAGCCTTGCCCTCATCGGTGAACGGGTCGAGTTTCTGCGGCGAGCCGAGCACCTCGGGGGCAATCATGTACCCGTACACATGGTCGCCGCCACGGACCGACGTGGCATACTCGAGGCCATGGCCCTGGAGCCCGCGGGGGTCGTACGCCGGTAGTTCCTGTTTTTTCACCGACATCGAGAGCTCCGGGTGCCCATACTTCGATGCGAACCTGAAGGATCCCTCTGCAAGCTCGTCGCCTATTCCATCCCGTGTGGCGATCTTTCTCACGAGGTCCAGCACTGCAGGCCCGTCTCCCCATTTGATCTGCTCTTTTATGTACCCCTTCTCCGACATCTCCATCGCACAGGCGATCGTCGCCCCTGTCGAGATGGTGTCGAGCCCGAGCTCGTTGCAGAGATGGTTCGCGCTGGTGACCACTGAAAGGTCGCTTATCCCGAGATCGGGTCCGAATGCCCAGGTTGTTTCGTACTCGGGCCCCTCCCCCTTCTCCCCTGCTTCCTCGGTCTCGCGACCGCACGCGACCAGGCACCCGAAGCACCCTTTACCTCTCTTGACGATCTTCTCCTTCTGGGTCTCGCCCGAGAGTGCCTCGGCCTGCGGGAAATATGCGGACTGGTAGTTCCTCGTCGGGAGGATATGCGACTCGTTGATGATGTTGACAAGGACCGAAGTGCCGTAGTTGTGCAGTCCCTTGCCCGTGATGGGATTCTCCTCAATCTTTTTCCTGATCTCGTCTCTGGCTTCCCGTGCCGCCGCGATATCTGCGGGTTCGATCGTCCCTTCCCCGGATACAGCGACTGCCTTGAGATTCTTCCCACCCATCACAGCACCGACCCCTCCCCGCCCGGCTGCACGGGTGCCCTCGTTCATGATCGAGGCAAACCGGCACCGGTTCTCCCCGGCAGGGCCGATGCAGGATACACGCGCTTTCGGGTCCCCGAGATCCTCCTGTATCGCCCCCGTTGTTCCGGTTGTCGTCATTCCCTTAAGTGGGGCCGCGTCGCGAAGCTCTGCAGTATCTTCCTTCAGAGAGAGGTATACTGGATCTGCAGCCCGCCCCAGGAAGACCACCGCATCAAATCCCGCGCGCTTCATTGTCGGACCGAAAAACCCACCGGAATTGGCACTCGTGACCGTCCCGGTGAGCGGGGACTTGGTGATGACATCGTACCGCGATCCGAGCGGCATGATACTCCCCGTCAGCGGACCCGTAGCGAAGACGAGCACATTTGCGTCCGAGTCCGGGTCTGTCCCGGGATCGACCAGGTCCGAGAGGAGCCTGACCCCCAGTCCGCGTCCCCCGATGTAGAGCCGTTTATACCCCTCGGGGAAGGGTTTTGGGTTGATAGAGCCTCTCGAGAGGTCCACGTAGAGAATTGTTCCCGTATAACCGTCCAAAATCTCCACCTCATTGTTGACTGGAGGTCTCTCCGGTCACACGAGTATAAATAAATACCCCCGCTTCACCCTGACTGTCCCCTGGACGCCGCCCGGGACAGGAGGTGCGCCTGCCGGAGTGGTTCCGGAATCCGGTAACTGCAGGCGGTGGAGAGCGCGAACTTTACCGACGTCGCAAGGTCTATCCGGTGGCCGGCTGAGACATAGACCGGTCTTACACCTTCTTTCGTCCTCACCGCCATCCCGATGACCTCGTCTCCGTCCCTGAGGGACGACGTGCTCCCTCGCTCCGGACCAGGGGCTCCCACGACCCCGATCATCGGGCGATCGGCGACCCCGAAGACCGGGAGATCGAGGAGAACGCCAAGGTGCGAGGCAAGCCCGATACGCCGTGGGTGTGCGAATCCGTGCCCGTTGAAGATAACGAAGTCCGGCCTGGTCCCGAGGCCTGCAACAGCCCGCAGGAGTACAGGTCCCTCCCGGAATGCAAGGAGTCCGGGAAGATACGGAAAGCGGACCGGCTCTTTCACCACTGCCGAACCGATCCGCCGGAGACCTGGAAAGTCCATGAGCACAGCCGCCCCGAAAACCGTGTCACGGTCATATGCCGCATCCGCCCCGGCGATGTACCTCACATTACGTCCCAATGGGTCGAGTCTGACCCATTGGCGAAGTTCCTCCTGGACTGCAACAGCTTCTTCAAGGGTGGCCGGCACGGGGATCTCTTCACGACCTCCGGAACATCCCCAGCCACTCACGATTTCTCCCATGGGTAATCCATATCAATACCCCGGGATCATATAGTGTTTCCAGTCTGACCAGTGGGACCATGCACGAGGAGCCCAGCAGGGATGAACGGTCGCTTCGGACCGGGATAATCGTCACCTTCCTCTTCTTCGCGGTGGAAGTGCTCGGAAGCTGGTTATCCGGGTCTCTCTCGCTACTTTCCGACGCCGGCCACATGTTCATCGATGCATTCGCGCTCATCCTCTCGCTCGGAGCGTTGACCATTGCGCGGCGGCTGCCCACAAAGGAACGGACATTCGGCTTTCACCGGGTCGAAATTTTCGCGGCGTTTATCAATGGCCTCGCACTGCTTGCAGTCTGTGGGGGCATCATTTACCTGGCAGTCCTTCGTTTCAGCCAGCCACGTCCAATCGACAGCACGATGATGCTCCTGATCGCTCTCATCGGCCTTGGGGCGAACCTCTTCATCGCGATCCGGCTCCGTGGGAGCCACGACGTAAACGTAAGGAGCGCATTCCTCCACGTAATGGGCGATGCACTCTCATCGGTCGCCGTCATCGCGGCTGCGATATGGATCGCCCTTACGGGCCAGACAATCGTGGACCCGATCCTCTCTTGTGTAATTGCCGGGGTAATCATCATCACTTCTCTTTCCATGCTAAGGGAGACCGTAGGGATCCTTCTCCAGTTCACTCCGGGGGATGTGGATTTTGATGCAGTCGTCAGGGATATGGAATCGGTCCCAGGCGTCTCAGGCGTTCACAATGTCCACCTCTGGAGCCTCTGTTCGGACATCAACATCCTCGATGCACACGTCTACAGCTGCGAGGGCGATACGGCTGCAATCGAGAAGATAAAGCGCGAGATCAAGCGGCGCCTCGAGCAGTACCGGATCCGGCACTCAACCCTCGAATTCGAATGCGAGGAGTGCAAGGACTGCAGGGTCGTCCGGAACCTGGACAAATAGCATTCCCTTCGGGCTCCAGGACTCTCCCCGAAAAAAAAGGGCATCTGTCGTATCGGATTTGATGCATTTTGCTGTTCAGGTTGATTTTAATGAGGGATCTTATGGTCCAGGCGGGGAAATATTGCGAATATGACCGGTATCAGGAAGTATACGATGATCCCCGGCCCGAATCCAAAAAGGGCCAGCATTGTCCCCACCAGTGCTATTCCAGGAATCACCAGGTTCCGCCTCCTCTCCGACCTCACCACGCGGTCGGTGATATCGGGGCTCATCAGGCAACGGTTTCGCGCCGCATGGACCCACTGGAGGTAGAAGATAATGCCGATTGTAAGGAGATTCAAACCGATAATGATCTCCGCGAGCCGGTTTTCGGCGTAGACATCAGCGAGCGACGTGGAGAACGGCATCAACCCGACGAAGAGAAGTGCGAGGATATTGAGCCAGAGAATCGGGCGGTCGATGAACCTGATATAGTGGAACTGCTGGTGGTGGAGAACCCAGATAACTGCAAGAGCAAGGAACCCGATAGCATACTCGATTAGCTCCGGGACGCTTTTTATGAGGAATTCGATGATCGTCGGGGGGGGTGACTGGTGCGGGACGATAACCCCGAGGACGAGGAGGGTCATCGCAATAGCAAAAATGCCGTCGGTCAGCGTTTCAATACGGTTTTTCGAGAGCCCTGACGGGATGGTATCGCAGGCTTCCTCCATATCCCACCTCGTATCGCGGATTTGAACAATCCATCTCATCCGCGTATGTTCATAGGAATGAACGATCCCTGACCACAAAGAGCTGTTCATCGCAAGGCTGCCTGCCCTCCCCGTCTTTACGGGTGGATGACCCGGGAACCGGGGGCGTCCTGAAAACTGATTCAGCTAAAAAATCCCCGATAAATGAGGCATGCTTAAATATTTCCCGGAAGTACCATTCTTCTGAGTGTGGGTCTGCCAGAAAATATGTGAATGTGATCCATTACACATCCTCCATTAACCGCCTGCACAGGCCCACACTGCCTTCTTCCTTCCGGATACAAGATGATAGATTGCTGTCCGCATCCTCTCACCCATATGCATTGCATTACTTCAATGCAATACTTAATCATCTGACATCCGAAGATCTTGAGAAATACCACTCATGCCCGGCCCTTCTCCCATGTCAGGAAATCCAGGACCATTCCGGGGGCGGCACGTTGTCTGCCTTCTCAAGGCCTGCCTGAAGGATGAACTGGTGTATCCCGGAAGACTGATGCCACCGGACACGCGCCGGTATGGTCATGAGATTTTGGCATATTCCTATGATCAACACTTGGGCAAGGGGGCATGATGGAGAGGATCCGGATCAGGGCCAGGTTGATCACCGCATTCATCCTCCTGATCCTCGTCGTTTCCGTCTCTGCACTCGCGTACAGCCATAGCCAGGCGACACAGGCGCTGAAAGATGAAGTACGACACGAGCTGATGGGAGTGGCGACCTCAACTTCAACGCAGATCGACGGGGATATCGTCCGGAGCCTGTCTCCCGGTGAGGAAGGATCGCCTGCATTCCTCGCGGTCCGGGACCAGCTCCAGAAGATCCGTGCAGTCACTCCTGACATCAGGTACATTTACCTCATGAGAAAGGGAGAAGGAGGACTGGTCTTCGTTGTCGACGGGGACTATGGATTATTCCCGAATGCCGCAAAGATCGGCCAGCCTTACCCCGAAGTGAACCAGGAGATGCTCGCGGCTTTTGCCGGTCCGGCCGCAGACCGGGAGTTCACCACCGACCAGTGGGGCATCGTCCTTTCAGGTTACGCACCTGTACAGGATGCATCGGGTGAGGTAGTCGGAATCGTCGGGGTCGACATGGACCGGGGGGATGTGGCACGCAAGATCACCTATATCTCGTGGTTCTTTTACCTCATCGCCGTCCTGGCCCTGGTGGGTGCGGGTGGAGGGATCGTCCACCTAGAGGTCCAGCGTAAGAACGCCTGTGTCTCACTCCGCGAGAGGGAGGGGAGGTACAGGGCCCTCTTCGAGGGGGCGAACGATGCGATCCTGCTTCTCGAAAACGGGACCATCACCGACTGCAACAATACCACACTCACGCTTTTTGGGTGCAGGAAAGACCAGATCGTCGGGAGAACTCTTGCGGATTTTACATTGAACCCGGGGAATGGAACAGGTAAAACCGACAAAGAGGAGAGGAACGCGGCTGCAGGGACACCCGGGAACCTCGAGAGGACATGCGAGCGATGCGACGGAACATTCTTCGAATCGGAGATCGGTATCTCGCCGGTCGATGCAGGGGCGAAGCGCTATGAACAGGCAATAATCAGGGATATCTCCGAGAGGAAAAGAAGTGCAGAAGCCCTCACTCTTGCGAATAAAAAACTGAACCTGATGAGCAGCATCACCAGGCACGATATATTGAACCAGCTCACGATTATCCTCGGCCGCAGCCGGCTGCTTGCAGAGGAAACTGCCGGTTCGCTGGGATTCGGCCACGTTGCCGCCCTCGAGGCAGCTGCGCTCAAGATTCGCGATCAGATCGAATTTACCGCGATGTATCAGGACATGGGAGTCAGGGCACCGGAGTGGCAGGACTTATCCGCTGTCATCACACGCGCAGTTGACGCGATACTCCCCTACAGGGAAACAGTGTCGGGGATATCAGTGTATGCAGACCCCCTCCTCGGTCATGTCTTTCACAACCTGGCCCATAACACAGTTCGCCACGGAGTATCAGCTACCCGGGCCGTCATTACCGCGGAAAGATCTTCCCGTGGTCTCGTAATCGTCTACGAAGATGATGGCGCAGGTATCCCGCCCGATGATAAGGAACGGATATTTGAGAGGGGATTTGGAAAAAATACTGGTTATGGCCTTTTCCTCTCGAGGGAGATCCTTGCAATCACGGGGATCTCGATCAGGGAGACGGGCGTTTCCGGGAAGGGTGCACGATTCGAGATCCTGGTTCCTGACGGGGGATACCGGATGCCCGGTCAGTCGGATGATATCCCCGCTGGCGCCTGATTACCGGTAACTCTCGTGCAAACCTGGATTTTTAGGGCTTTTTTTATTTTTAAAATCTGATAAGGGTCGGATTTTACACGTATTAAAACAAAAGAAGGATTCAGTTCGACATTTTTTACTCGACGAGCACGAGACCGATTGAGACGAGATTCCCATGGACGATCTTCCCGTACTCCATGTCTTTGCAGGGAATGGTCTCCAGGTCCCACCCGGCCTTCCTCGCAGTGGCGAAGACATCCATGCACGCCGCCTCCATGGAGGGACGCACGAGGTCCATGTGACGGCAGAGCCTGCGGATACTCTCGTCGACGACGCCCTCCTGTTCTTCGGCAATGCAGTGCGTGTGCTCGCACCATATGCACGGGTATGCCCCGAACCCGAATGCCTTATAGAACCCATCGTAGAATGCGGTCTTCTCGAGCTGCTGGATCGTCCCGTTGACCCACCTGATAAGATCCCCGAAAAACGGGTGAAAATCAGTGGGAATTTGTTCGGGCGCGAGGTCCGGATGACCGGGAATACCCTGGAACCGGACGAGGATCCCCCTTTCGTACTCAGAGACCATCCGACGCGTTTCCTGTGCAGAAGGGGTGTACGGGGGGCACCCCATGTGTTTTCCATACCCCTTGCATCCAAACCTGCACTTGAACCTTACCCAGTCGGCGATTACCACGTCGGACGCATTGATCAACCTGGCCTCTGCACCCCGATCCTTTGCGAACGCTGCCAGGACCGGGAACTCCTCGGCAAATTCCCTTCTCATAACCCTTCGTGAAGACCTCCGCACAGAGCCTTATTAAACCGACCGCCCTCGTGGTATCTGCGAGGCCGTGGATTTGGGGAAACTACATGGCAGACCATGCGTGATAAGTACCTGATGAGAGGCAGCAGGTCATCGAAGGCATGGGACCGGGCTTATACGAACCGTGCGAGGCTCTGGGCGGGAACACCACCCGATCTGCTGCTTGTCCGTGGAAGGGGACGGGTTCTCGAGATCGGGTGCGGTGACGGGCGGCTTCTCGCCGCATCTTCCGGTGGGCAGGGAGAAGTGGTGGGGATCGACTTCTCAGGAAATGCCCTTGCCCTCTGCCGGAGAAATCCAGGCCTCACCGGTCGTGTCGATCTCTGCCTGGCAGATGCTCTCCACCTCCCGTTCAGTGACAACTCATTCGGGGCCGTTCTTGCTCACCATGTAGTGGGTCATGCGGATGCGAAAGGGAGGGAGGCAATCGCACTCGAGATTGCACGCGTCCTCGTTCCCGGAGGCGTCTTTTCATTTCGTGACTTCGCGGTGGGGGATATGCGGGAAGGATCCGGGACCCGGGTTGAGGAAGGATCCTACGAACGAAGTGGTGGGATCCTCGTCCACTATTTTCGCATACCTGAAATTGAAGCCCTTTTTTCCATGCTTTTTCCCATATTTATCCGTGAATCTGAGTGGCCGGTCCGGCTCCGGGGGAGGCTGGCGTCCAGGATCGAAGTGGAGGCAGAGTTCGTCAAACGACCTGACCCGGTTGAAAACCCACCAATCTGCCCTCAATGATACCCTTCAGCCGGGGTACCGAGAGAATTCGCGTGGTAGCTCCAGGCCGGGGTGACGGCGTGCAATGCCTGACCAGCACTCTTAATATCCACGCAATCAAATTGTTCTGGTCAAATCAGGGCTCGTGGTCTAGCCGGTTATGACGTCGCCCTTACACGGCGGAGGTCAGGAGTTCGAATCTCCTCGAGCCCATTTCCATTTTCCCGGGGAACAACGTTCCCCGGATATATTCCCTGGTACCATTGCCGGAGAAGTTGTTCCGGGAACCCCCTCCCATAAATCGTTTCCTCTGGACTCCGGCACTGACAAAGGAGAGAAGCCGGATTATTCTTCCCAGTACCCGAATTTCAGGGGACCTTTCCTCTTCTTCTTCTGGTCTCTCCCCTGTCGGTGATCCTGTCTTTCTTCTGGCCTCGCCCCTGCAGTGTTCTCTGGTCTTACCCCTGCAGGACCTTCTGGTCTCGCGCCTGCAGGGTTTTCTGGTCTTGCCCCTGCAGGACCTTCTGGTCTCGCGCCTGCAGGACCGGGCCGGGACGGTCTCCGTCGCCTTCCGCCAGTACCATTCATCACCCTCGGTTATGCCTCCTTTACTAAAATAGTATTCTCCCCATGGTCCCGACCCCGTGAAATTCCCGCACGTCCGACCCGAATGTCATTTGCCAGAAATGATCCCAGTCATATCAGGATGGAATGGTATGTTTCGATCGGATTCTCAGGCAAACGCGAAGGTCTCCCAAGCCTCCTGTGCTATCTCCAGTCCACCTGTCACCTTTCTCCCTGTGAGGCACAACGAGGCCTGGAGTTCAGTCATTTCCTGTTCCCCAGCCTGTCCCTGTGTAACCTGTTGTTGTCAATCGTACATGGCACCCGCAGGGAGGAATCATTAATTATCAATTCGTCAGATATCTTAACGATTGGATTAAATAGGGGGAACACTATTTGGCCGAACTGGAGAGCCGGGAGATAACGCGGATCAGGGAGCTCTTACGAACTCACCCGAAGGGCATGACCATTGAAGAGATCTCCCGCCTTTTGCCATTAAACCGGACTTCGACTGCGAAATACCTCAATACCCTCCTCATATCAGGCCAGGCCGAGATGAGGTCCTACGGGAGGGCCAAGGTCTTTTCCCTCTCCCAGCGGGTCCCGGTCTCCCACCTCATAAGCCTCTCGTCCGACCTTATCCTGATCCTTGACCGGGACCTGGTCGTGACGCATGTCAATGACCCGTTCCTCTCGGTGCTTGGCCTGGACAAGGAAGACCTGATCGGTCATAAAATCGACAACACTCCCTTTTCACGGAATTTCGACCCTTCCATCCTGACAGCGATCCACACCTCTGCCGAAGGCAGGGAGATGGTGACCGAACAGCGCGCCAT
>JAJRBP010000116.1 GCA_028679405.1 Methanoregulaceae archaeon
GGCATGACCAAGTCCTTCGGTAACTGGGAACAGGCGTACCTTGTCAGGACGTACCCGAACGGGACGATGCCGTGGCAGGAATCCTTCGGAGGTTTCGTCTGCGAAGCAGCGGAATCCGTGCAACAAACCGGAGACGGAGGCTTCATCTTTACCGGGCTGTCCAATTCGGGAGGGACAGGAAGCAAGCTGTACCTGGTAAAGACTGACGCGAAGGGTAGATTCCTGTGGGAGAAATATTATGGGACGGGAGCGACCGGGTATGCCATCCTCAGGAATAGTGACGGCGGATTCATGGTCGCAGGGACTATAGAAGGTACCGGTGGATGGCCAAGGGCTTACCTTCTCAAAACCAGTTCTGCCGGTGAAAAAATCTGGCATAGAGTCTATGGGGGCCCCTACCTGGATACGGCCTTCTCGCTACGAAAGACCAGCGACGGTGGGTATATAATGGCAGGTGACAGCACCTCGTTCGGGAAGACCCGTCAGGTCCTGCTCATCAAGACCGATGCAGGTGGCAACACAATGTGGCGCAGAACCTTTGGGCGGGATGACTGGGATACCGGCTATTCCGTGCAGCAGACCAGGGACGGGGGCTATATCGTGGCAGGATATTCATTCCGGTCACCCAGGTACGACCAGATATACCTGATCAAAACGGATGCATCAGGAAAAGTCTAGGAAAGTGAAGTATGATAGAAATTATTTTTTGAAGATCAATGCGAGGGATGGGATTTGAACCCAAGAACTCCTTCGAGACAAGGCCCTCAACCTTGCGCCTTTGACCTGGCTCGGCAACCCTCGCACGTGCCATAATACTGAGGATGTCTATCTAAAATAAGGTATCCTTTCGTTGAAGACCTCGCACATTCCTGAAAAAATCAAGGCGTGATGTATAAGTATGTACATTACCCACCTGACAATTGCATGTGGTCCCTGATCACCCAGGAGTTTGCCGACTCGCCTGCACAGGCAAAGATCGTCCGGTTCCTGCTCGAGAACGGTTTTGGGGTAAACGAGGAAGGCCGGGTCGTCTGCAATGGCATCGAAGTTCCGGCCACGCAGATCGCGCGTGTCCTCGGTTCGGACCGCCGTGTCGTGGACGCGACGGCGCGACGCATCCTGGCCCGCCCGCAACTTAAGGAGGTGTTTCTGAAGATAAGGGCGACTCCCGACCTCTCAAGGGTGGCAGAATCGCTCGGTCTCTCGGTAATCACGGTGCTTCCCAGGAATGCCGCGGAGAAAGGTATCGTAGGGGCCGCAGTCCGGGTCCTGACAAGTCACGACCTCGCCATAAGGCAGATCTTTGTCACCGACCCGTACTTCGCCGAAGACCCGCGCCTCGTGATCATCATGGACGAACCCCTTCCCCAGGGGGTCGTCGAGGAGATCAGGAGACTCCCCCAGGTTCGGCAGGTCACGATCTGACAGCGGACCGCCTGACCTGCTCCATCTCGAGCCACAGCCGGTAGATCCGCCGCCTGGTGCGTACCGGGAGCCAGAAGACATGGCCGAGATGGTCCTCGATAGAGACGGTCGAGGTCCCTGCCGTCAGGTTGTCGGCGTTCGCCACGATCTTCTCTTCCAGGGTCGCAGGAACACAGTCCCTCGGGAAGAGTCCGAGAAGCGAGCATTCGTCCGCGGTAATACCGGCCCCGATGTGCCTTTCCACTATCCGGCAGACCTCCGGAGGAAAATCTTTTCGCCTGCACCACGCGGCACCTTCCTGGGCGTGGTGAACCGAATGGGTCACTCCCCTTCCCACGTCGTGGAGGTATGCCCCCGCCTCGACAAGCCGGAGGTCTGCCCGGCCTGCCTTTGCGTACGCGCACGAGAGGTCCCGCACCGCACGACAGTGGGCGATTACCCGGGAATCACACCCGGCCTGCCGGAGGATCTCCTCGTAGTTCCTGTCTTCACGCATGTCCGAGAGTCTGCCGGATGGAACGGATCCGCCGCTTGAGCGCCTCGAGGAGGATATCGTTGTCGCGGTGCGTCATCTGCTTCCCGCACTCGGAGCATTCGAAACCCTGGTCAATGGCCCGGTTGAAGGTGAAGATAAGGCCGCATTCCACGCACTTGTAAAAATCGTTCTCTTCCTCGTAGCGCTCCCTCTTCTCGAGCTTCTCGAGCATCAGCTCCATATCCTCCTTGATCGCATCGTGGATGTTGTCAAGGCGCAGGCGCCAGAGGTAGGTGAGCCACCCGGTCTCGTTGTTCTTGATCCTCCGGTATTCCGCGAGCCTTCTCTCGTAAAGAGTGTAAAGTGTGTGGCGCACGGAATTCAGGTTGATCCCTGTCTTTGCAGCGAGCTCCTCGTCGCTGTACTCTCCTTCCTCGGGGTATTTCTCGAGGAGACTTAATCCTTCCTCACCGATCAGGCGCATGAGGTACGCCCTTGTCGCCGGATTGTCGAGTGCGCCGTCCATGATATCACCGGATATATTGTCGGACCCGTCTCTTATTGGTATCGAGCATGGCAACCGCTTCCTCCCGCGTTGCACCCCACCCGAGAACGCTCACGACCGCCTCTCCTTCGTCGAATGTCGTCCCCGGCCATGGGATATCAGCAATTCCCGGGGAAAGGCCTGAAAGATCGTCCTGTATCGTCGTCCTGTTCCCTGCAAACACGATACCGCGGGCGGCATACTTCACTGGACGCGGGCGTTTCTCCGGGAGGATCCCGGAGCATGCGCCGACATGGAGCGAGAAGAGGTTGCACCCGGTCGAGAGCTCGACGGTATCGAGCGTTCCCTGGAACCGCGGGTTCACCTCGATCGCATACGCCTCGTCCCCAAGCACGAAATCGACCCCGATAGTGCCCAGGCACCCTGATGCGGCAGCTATCCGCTCGGCAGATTCTGCCATGGAGCCGGACAATGGATGATCCAGGGGGGTAACGGAGCCTGAGAACCCGAACGATGCCGAGCTCCCGCCCCTGAGTAACTGTTCATTTGCGGCAACAGCGACCGCACTCTCCCCGTTGGTAAGGCAGCAGACGGAAGCAGGCATTCCCTCGACGACCTCCTGCCCGAACGAGGGGATCCCTTCATTCGCTTCCTTCCACGAGGCCAGTTCGGACTCACTCCTGACGATCGCATTCCGGTAGCCCCCCGATCCTTTCCGTGGCTTCCACATCGCAGGGTAGGTGCCCTCCGGAACAATGCGGGGGGTCGGGACGTCGGTTTTGGCAAAAAAACGGGCGGTCTCAAGCTTGTCCAGGAAACGTCCGACACGCTCCCGCGGGGTCCCGCAGAGGGGCAGGGGAGCAGAGATTGTCTCTGCGCCCGATGTCACGACGAGCAGGTCGATCCGGTATTTCTCTATCATCCCGGCCACAGCGTCCGGGATCTCGTCGATCTCCTCGAACCTGGCCCTGTCTGCGGTATACCAGCCGAGGTCCAGATCGCAGAAATGGTCGACGGCATACACCGCATACCCTGCCCGGTAAGCAGAGGAAGCGACGTGGCGGGTCGTGAACCCCGCGATACATACGCGGGCAATCACCACTCTTCCGCCCTCTTGCCGGCCGGCGACGGGATGACCCTGATCGACCCGCCTGGAAAATTACGTATAAGCTCGTGCCCCTGGAAGATGCGGTCAAGGAACACGGCAAGCGACGCGATCTCCGAGTGGGGCTGGCCTGTCACCGCGATATTGTAATCAGCAAGCCCGTACATCTCCCCCGGAACCTTTTCCGCACCCACCACCACGAGGATCTTCCCGTGGCCGCGTATCTCGGCTTCGTGTTCCTGGACCGGGAGGCCGTACATCGTGAGGTGAACGACCTTTCCACCCCGGCTCTTCCATTCCACAACACACTGCCGCCAGTTCACTCCGTCGGCGGCAAAAAAGTTGCCCCCAAACCGCTCCGTGACATCCCTGATGCTCTCCACGACACCCTTGTCGGTTCCTGCCAGGTACATCCCGTCGGCCCCGAGGGCACGGGCCGTGAGTCCGACGTGTGTCGTGACCCGCTGGTCCCGTTCAGGCCGGTGCCCGAGCCGCAGGACGACGATCTCCATCTCTTCACTCCTCCCGGTTTTTTTTCACCTTCACCACGCCGCTCTCGACAAACAAAGGGACCGACTTGTCATATCGGAGCTGGCAGGCGAAGAGCGATTCCTGGAACGACAGGAGACGGCAGCCCGTTCCCTGGCGCCCGACCAGGAGGGACTTCTCGAGCCTCCCGAGCGAATTCTCGATCTCCGGGACGGCAAGACCTGTCTCGGCCGCGATCTCCTCCGGTGTGGAGTATACCGTCTGGCTGAGACGGTGATAGACCACCCAGTCCAGGTCTTCCTCCTTCATCCGTGATCCTATCCAACCGCCTGGGCCATATAGACTCGCCATGATGGGGCACCCCTGAAAAAAAATAACTTCCGATCACGGGTTTTTTCTCGGATGAGCACCATTCTCTGCTGATGACCGCGCCGCACCTGCCTTACCGCGACCTCTCGCGCCTTGCCGATATGCTCTTTGCCCGGAGTGGGGACGACGACATCCGGCTTGCAGCCGAGCTGGACAGTGTCGACCCCGATACGAGGAGGGACCTCCTTGCATCGGACCTTCTCAATGCATACCAGGTCTTTTACTATTACTTCCGGGAGGAGCCGGAGGACCTCGAGAGGGAACTGCTCATGCTCCAGCCGGCGTCGGTACTCGTACCGGGGATAATCCTTCGGGAGATAGATTACCTGACGATGGTCTTCCGGGTCGAAAGGGACGGGCCGGTGATCACCATCACCGGGGAAGACGAGGACGTGCTCGTGAATTACCGGGGAAAGGACGCGTACCGGCGCGGAGTTCAGTTCATCGACGAAAACCTGTGACCCCGCTGCTGGGGAACTTCGGGTTCGAACTGTGCGACCGTCCCGGGGAAGCCCCTGTGATCCCGCC
>JAJRBP010000001.1 GCA_028679405.1 Methanoregulaceae archaeon
CTTTTGCGATGAAACTCGCGACGGGAAAGGGTGATGTCACAAAGTGTCCGTATCTCGATGACAACGCAAAAAATATGCTCGGTGCGTCAACGAGACCGCCAATCGCGAGAGTGAAGATCGGTGTGGGAGAGAAGTCGTTTGCCGTGGGAGAGGAACTGGTCCTGTTCCGGCACGAGAAGACCTTCTACCATGAACCGGGTATAATGTTTGTCGTTTCAGACCTCTGGTCTCCGGAACGTATACAGGAAGTGACCCGGAAGGTTTCGGATGGACGCCTCGTGCGTATCGGGGCAGACCTCAGGTTCAACGGTGTCGCGATAAGAAATGAGAGCGGGACCCCGGAGACCTTTGCAAAGGCGGTAGCGGCGGTCGAAGAGACCGGCACCCATCTCCCCGAGGTGCTCATGGCTGAAGATCCGGCAGTCCAGGAGGCAGGGCTCGCGCTCTGCGGTAACTTCCGCCCGATTATGCATGCGGTGACGGGAGAGACAGCGGACGAGATGTGCAGGCTCGCTAAAAAGTATGACTGTCCGCTCGTGATCAATGCTCCTGACTTACAATCTCTCGGAGCGCTCTCGAAGCGCTGCCAGGATGCGGGTGTGAAGAAACTTCTCCTCGATCAGAGCCCTTCTTCGCTTGCAGATTACATCACGACCTCCACGGTAGTCAGGAGAGAGGCAATCTGCAGGACACTCCCCGAGCTCGGATACCCGGTCTTCCTTGACGCAACACGATACGGGCTGCAGGATGCAGCGTTGCTCCTTGGCATCCTGAAGTACGCGTCGGTTATCGTGACAGAGGAACTCCCGCCGGGATCGGCAAAAGCCGCCCTCACCCTTCGCCAGAATATATACACTGATCCCCAGAAACCTATTCAGATGACTCCCGGCGTGTACCAGGTGGGCACGCCGGGATCCGACTCCCCGGTCCTCCTCACCGTGAACTTCTCCCTCACCTACTTCACCCTCCAGGGGTATCTCGAAGGGGCAAAGGTGAACTGCTACATGCTCATTGTGGACACCGAAGGGCTCTCGGTACTTACCGCGGTCGCGGCCGGAAAGCTGAACGAGACACTTGTATCGGAGTCTCTCAAAAAGTTCGGCCTCGAAGGCATGGTCACACACCGCCGTCTGATCATCCCCGGGTATGCGGCTCCACTCAGCGGCAGGATCGAAGAGACGACCGGGTGGAAAGTGCTTGTCGGTCCGCGTGATGCGGCGGAGATCGGAGAGTATCTTGAAAAGGAGGGCAGGTCCTGAATGCCGACGGTGACATTCCTTCCAAGCTACCGTAAAGTGCAGGCCGATGCAGGTTGCACACTCCTCGATGCCGCACAGCGGGCCGGCCTCCAGATGAACGTGGTCTGTGGGGGGCAGGGTAAATGCGGTAAGTGTATCGTGTATATCAAAAGCGGGAGATCGTCCTTCGACCACGAGAAGTTCGGGAAGTTTTTTACTCCGGACGAACTAGCCGAGGGAGCATGTCTCGCCTGCCAGACTATAGTCGAAGATGATATCCAGGTCTTTATCCCGGAGAACTCGCTTGTCCAGGAGCAGAAGATCCTGATGGAGGGCCTCGGACTCGAGACAGAGTTCCATCCGGCAGTCTGGAAGTACTCGCTTATTCTCTCACCTCCTACCCTCGAGGATCCGTCCCCTGACCTGACAAGGCTTCTCTGGAGTGTCCAGAAACACGGCGGACCCCTTGCTGATAAGATATATGCCCCTCTCGAAGTTCTGCGCCGCACTCCAAGGGTTCTCCGCGACAGCGGCTGGCAGGTCACCGCGACAGTCGAGCTCGTCCCGGGAGGGTACCGGTTGATCGATCTCGAGAAGGGGGATACCGCCAGGAACCTCTACGGGGCTGCGGTTGACCTCGGGACGACGACCATTGTTGTCTATATCAGGAGCCTCGTCGACGGCCACGTAGTGGGCGTCGCTTCGAACTATAACCGCCAGATCAGTTGCGGGGAGGATATCCTCTCACGCGTGAACTTTGCGAGGAAAGGCGGGCTCGATCGTCTTTCAGCCCTCTCCGCAGAGAGCATTAATGCCGCAATCACAACGGCTGCGAATGCCGCAGGGGTCGACCGGGAGGATATCTACGAGGTGGTGGTGGCAGGCAATACCATTATGACGCATATCCTGATGGGTATCGATCCCGCGTATATGATCGAAGAGCCCTACGTGCCGGTAGTCAGGAGATATCTTACCACTGCGGCCCAGCGCGTAGGAATCGATGTGGCGGAAGACGCAGGGGCGTTTATATTCCCTGCGGTGAGCGATTTCATCGGGGGCGATATCGTCGCCGACATCCTCGCATCGGGAATGGCCGAACAGGAGGATATTTCCCTGCTGATAGACATCGGGACGAATTTTGAGGTCGTGCTCGGAAACCGGGAATGGATGTTCTCCTGCGCCGGGGCTGCCGGACCGGCGCTCGAGGGAGGAGAGGTCCTCTTTGGCATGAGGGCAAACCCCGGGGCAATAGAGCGGATCAGCATCGATCCCGGGTCTCTCGAACCGAAATTCGAGACGATCAACGGGACCAGACCGAAGGGCGTCTGCGGGTCGGGATTGATCGACCTGCTTGCCGAGCTGCTCAGGGCCTGCGTGATAGACCGGACAGGCCGGATAAACATGGAGCGATCGAATCCGAGGATACGACAGGGCGCTTACTTCCCTGAGTACGTTATCGCCTGGAAGGCGGAGACTGCGGTCGGA
>JAJRBP010000055.1 GCA_028679405.1 Methanoregulaceae archaeon
CCCTTGAACCGCTCGCCGCATTCATTGCACCGGTAGTCCTTCCCCTGTACCCGTTCCGGGGGAAGATCGATATCTACCGGTCCGCCAACTGTGCACATGGTCGTTGTACCTCACTACGACATCCTCATTGCATTGATATAACACTATCTGAGGGCCGGGATCAGACAACGAGGACGAAGTTAAAGGCAACCAGGGCGATGATCAGGAGGACACAGGAGTGCTTTACTCCCGCAGCGAGGGATGACTCCCCCATCTGCCCGGCAATAAGCCCGGAGAAGACCGCCTGAACAAGGCATGCGTGGTACAGCAGCCGGTTGAAGGTGATGACCGGGATCGAGCCTAAACCGGAAAGAGCTCCTGTTGCGGGGAGTCCCTTTGTTGTGATATTGGCAAGGACCGGCAGAAATTGCGTTGTGAGCACTCCCACAACAAACAGGAAGACAAAGAACGAGAGGTACACAATCGCAGTGTAGATGAACATCTCGGCAAGGCGCTCCTTTTTCAGCACCTCGGTCATCTTGGCATCGCTGGACGCAATCGAGAGCACTTCCCCGATCTGTCCGCTCATCTCGCTGGCTTTCGTAATCAGCGTGACCGTCCGGGCGATCGATGGCGTACTGACACGCTCCTCGAAGCGCATCAGTGCCTCGGTGAAATTGGCACCCCATTCCATGTCCCGCTTGATCCGCCGTATCTCATAGCTGAGCAGGCCGAGGTTGGTATTCACCATAATGGCAATTGCCTGGGCGATGGTGAGACCGACCTGGTTTATCCCCGCCATCCGCTCGAGAAAATCCGGGATAAGGGCCTGGATACCGAGGACCTTGCGCGACCAGATCTCATAAAAGATGGCGTACGGGATCAGGATGATCAAAAGCGCGATAACGATATGGTCGTCGACAACGTTGATGTAGGTCTCGATATCGGTATAGCGGGGGGCGCTCATCAGGACGATGATCGTATAGATACAGGCAACAGGGACAGTAACATAGAGGGTGTGGTTGACGTTGGATACGAAACTTTCCAGCGGATGTTTCAGGTTGTAGACAAGGTTTCTCAGCTGGTCATACTTTTTCAGCTGCTCAAACAAGGACTCCTCGCCAGCCTTTTTGACAAGAGTGACATCGGAAAAAGTATGGAGCCACTTCGTCCGGACATACCGTTCCGTCTTTTCACCCTTGATGGATATGAGATCGATTACCAGGATGAAAACGATCGAACCAATGGGCATTACGATATAGGTGACCAGTGCCAGCTGGAACACGGCCGAGCCTCCCATCATCCCCATCACCACCATGATGATGATCAGGAACAGCGGCCCCGCAACAAACAGGGTGACGTATGACTCTGCGACGATAGAGAGCACATTGAGGAACTGCCGTTGTTCGAACCGGGCCTCTTCCTGGTACAGCCGGACCCGCATGGAAAGGAAGTCCGCCATGTCCCCGCCGCTCTCAATGACGGAGAGGAGATCCTCTAAAAAGTCCTTGAGTTTTTCCGAGGGAGTTGTTTCGGAAAGGTGGCGGATTGCCGAGACAACGTCATACCCGAAGAAATCAGCGTCCCGGACGATCTGCCGGAACTCGAGGGCCACCTCCCCGTAGATATTTGCCCGGTCCGAGAGTGACCGGAAGATAGTCATCAGCTGGGCACCGCCACGGCGCATGGCATACATATAGGCAACCGCATTGTGCAGCGTGAGGTTGATCTTGATCTTCCGGTTGTTCTTTTCAAGGGCGGGCAGCCGGAGAAGCACCTGATACCCGATGAGCGTACCGATACAAAAGGAGACGATGACTATGATTACCTGCAGGTAGTCTGCGGGATGCAGGGAACTTAAAAAGACCGGCATCTGGATATTGAAGACATTGGAAATACCGCCTCTTGCGGTCAGCACCTGCAGGCTCACATATGCGCTGGCAACATAGCCGAGGAAGGCGAACAGGATACCGGCCAGGAGACCAATCTTCAGCGACCGCCAGAGGTAATGGTCAAGGGTCATCCCTGTCCGGGCAGAGACCATATCCGCCTGCAGGCTATGGTACCGGAGCGGGTCGCGGTGCACCCATTTCAGGAAATGGTCCCGGACAATCATTGGATTACCTGGCGCAGGTCGGCGATATGGGAAAGGACGTTTTCGGGATCGATATTGTAGGCATGGAACAGCGTGGCGACCGATATATAGTCCCTGATTCCCTGCGCCTTCATCTCCTCGAGCACCTTTTTCCTGAGCTGGATCTCGGATTCGAGCTGTTCCCGTGTCCAGCCTCGTTTCTCTGCGATATCGGAATATATCTGGGACCTGCCGGTGAAAGAAAAGCGGTCCCTGACCGGATCGTACATGAAGACGTTGTTGACCCGGAGGTTCCCCGTTGAGGGATCGATGCCGGCAATCTCGACAATCTCCTGAACCCGGCGGACACGCTCGGTCCCGTGATACACAAGCGCCTGGACACTGATGATGTTTAAGGCCTGGACCATGTTCCTCGGCACATTGAGGGGTTCACTCTCAAGACGGTGAATGGCCGCGTCGACACTCCCGGCATGCATGGTCGAGAACGTCGTGTGGCCTGTGTTCATGGCCTGGAAGAGCGTCTGGGCTTCCACACCCCTGACTTCGCCGACAAGGATGAACTCCGGGCGCTGCCGCATCGCTGCTTTCAGGAGATCGAACATGTTGATCGCGTTTCCCCCTTCAGAGAGGGCTTCGCGGGTCACGCTCGCTATCCAGTTGTCATGGTACAGGGTAATCTCGCGGGTATCCTCGATACTCACGACCTTGGCAACCGGGGGGATGAAAAGGGAGACAGCGTTTAACGAGGTTGTCTTCCCGGATGCGGTCCCCCCGATAAAGAGCAGGCTCTTGTTATTCTCAATGGCGAGCCAGAAGTAGACAAGGGCATCAGCATAGAACGTGCCGTTCTCCATCAGCTCGACCGGAGAGAAAGGTTCCTCCCGGAATTTCCGGATAGTAAAGGACGTGCCCCGGGTCGTGACCTCCGTTCCCAGCGTGAGCTGGAGCCGTGACCCTTCGGGAAGGGTTGCATCGATCATGGGGGAACCGGTCGAGATATGTTTTCCCGACCGCTGGGCGAGTGTGATGGCCAGTGAGTTGAGGACATCGGATTCGAAGGCTATGTTGGTCTTGATATTCCGGTAAGTACGGTGGTACAAAAACAGCGGGATCTTGTTGCCGTCGCAGGAAATATCCTCGAGATGGGTGTCCTTCATCAGGGGGTCGATGCGGGACCAGCCGATAAAATTACGGATCAGGAAGTACTGCAGCTTGTAGAGCGTTGAGATCTCAAGCGAAATCCCGTAATCATCGATAAGCCCGTGCATTTTTTCCAGAAGAATCCGTTTCCGGTCTTTCTTGATCTCATCGGCTGAAAGGATCAGGACAGCCCGCAGGTCTTCGTACAGCCGTTCCAGCAGCTCATACTCAAAGTCCGACAGGGTGGGTTCGAACAGAAGGTATTCTTTCTGGTTCGTCCGCCTGTTGAGAGCGATAATGACAAGCGAGCGGCCTTTCTCAATCCAGTACTGGTCAACGAGCTCGTAGTTGTCAGTCAGCCGCGGGGTGACGAGGGTCCCGTCCCGCTCAAAATCGTATTCGATGATGGCGGATTTTTGTGTCCCCTTCAGGAGGTGGAAATAATGACGGTACGTTGTATCCGGTTTTTGTCTTGTCTCCGGAGCCGGGAGGTTTACCGGTCCGGAATCAGGTCCGGTGCCAGCTGGCTGCTGTGGCACTCCCCCGCCGGTTTTCTGGGTGCTGCCGGACCCGATGGATTCAGAACCTTCCATAGTGCATGGCTCTCCGTCCCTTTCCGGGTGTGAGAGCTCTCTCGAATAATAATTCGGGAGATGCTTCTATATAATTATGTGTTACATCCGGCAATTCCGTTGTTTTACCCGCAGCCGTTTGTATCTTTATCATAAGGCAGGATCAGATACCTATATCTGAAAGACCACGAGAGTTTCTCTTACGGGTTTTATTTCAGGAGGTCAGATGCCGGAATCAGCACAACAACGGATGTCCACAGGGATCTCATCGCTGGATCCCATTCTCGACGGGGGTGTTCCTCCGGGATCCGTGATTCTTCTCCTTGGGGAT
>JAJRBP010000275.1 GCA_028679405.1 Methanoregulaceae archaeon
GGCCGACATCAAGATCGCGAGCATCTTTGCCCGGAGGAAGCTGAATTCGAATTACGAGGAGATCGCCGATTATATCCATAACCGGGTCGGTGCAGTCGGCGTCGCATGGGGAGCGATGTCGCAGAAGGCGGCAGCAATCGCGGCCGGCTTCTGGAGGCTCGGGATTCCGGTAATCGTCGGCCCGCACGGCGCGAAGTACCGGAGGGCGCTCCTCGGGCGAAGCGACCACGATGAGGACTGGGAGGTCATCGATGCACGTACCGGGGAAAAGGTCTACGCCGCTCCCACGCCCGAACATCTCTTCTTCGTGGCAGAAACGAGAGAAGAGGTGATGGTGCTCGTCCCGAAGCTCACGATGCGGCCGAGCGATACGACGCGGGGGAGGTCGATCAAGCTGAACCACTACCTCGATCTCCACAGGCGGTTCTACGGCACTCTGCCTGAGGATACGCACCTGTTTGTCCGGACTGCCGCTGATGTCCCGATCACCATGAAGGACGAGATCATGGAATTGCTCCGCAGGAATGGCTGGGAACCGGAGACGCACCCTGTGCCCGACCCGACCCTGCTTCCAAGACTGATCCGTGGAGGAATCAAATGAACACTGAGCCACGGCAGAGGTACGAGGCGGTGCCCGGCAGGAATGCCGCGATCATCAACAGGCCTCAGACTATTGTCCTGCTCCTTCAAAGGGCGAAAAACCCGGTCTTCGTCGTCGGGTCCTGCGCCACTCCCGAAGAGGCCCGGCTGGTCGCCCGTCTCGCCGGATCGGCCGGGTGTCCGGTGGTCGCTACTTCGACCGCGGTCCGTTCTTTCAGGGCAGGCGGACTCCCGTGCATACCGATGCCGGCGATGGAGATATCGGCCAGGCTCGCAGATCCATCGTGGAGCATCGGATCAAAGGAGCCCCCGCACGACCTCGTGGTTATGTTCGGGGTTCCGTTCGTGATCTCCTCGGTGATAGAATCCGGTCTTAAGTCATTTTCGCCGCACCTCAGGGTCGTGTCCCTCGACCGGTACTATCACCCCCATTGTTACCTCTCGTTTCCGACCATCCCGGAGGACCAGTGGCTCATCCAGATGGAAGCGATCCTGAAGGAGGCCGTGGGCTGATGGCCGGCGAAGGGATGTTCACCGATATCCCGGTCGAGATCGGCGTGGTCTTCGAGGGGGAGCGGATCAGGAAGCAGAGCATGCATGCGGAGCTCGGAGGCCCGTCCGTATCTGAGAAGTTCGAGCTCCTTGAGGTCGTTCCTTCCGGGGACATCACCGACGGGACGGTGCACCTGATCGGCCCCGATCTCGCCGACATGGAACCGGGGACCGTCACCCCCTTCGCAATCCATATCAGGGCGGCCGGGGCATCGCTCGAAGGCGACATGGAGAGCGTGATGGAACGGCGGATCCACGATTTTTGCAACTGGATCGAGGGGTTCATGCACCTGAACCAGCGGAACGCCATCTGGCTTCGGGCCGACAAAAGATCGGTCGGAAAGGGCCTCTCGCTCCGCCATGTCGGAATCGTCCTCGCCCGTCTGTACAAGAGCGCCCTCCCCATCATCGATGAGATCGAGGTCACCCTCATCACCGATCCCGGCGAAGTGAGGGCACGGTACGCCCGGGCGCTCGGGATATACGAACAAAGGGACGCGAGGTCCCGCGGGATGACCGACGAGGACGTGGATGTCTTCTATGGCTGTTCGCTCTGCCAGTCCTTCGCACCCTCGCATGTATGCGTGATCACTCCCCAGCGGTATGCAAACTGCGGGGCGATCGGGTGGCTCGACGGGAGGGCGGCCGCCCGGGTCGACCCGAAAGGTCCCATCTACGAGATCCCCAAAGGTGAATGCCTGGATCCGATCGCAGGGGAGTACGAGGGGGTGAACCTGGTAGTACGGGAGAAGTCCCTCTCGGACATCAGCCGGGTGCAGCTCTACACGGCATTCGGTTATCCCCATACCTCGTGCGGATGTTTCGAGTGCACGACCTTCTATGTCCCCGAATGCGACGGCCTCGGGATAGTCAACAGGGACTTCCGGGGTTCGACGCCGACTGGACTTACCTTCGGGACGATTGCGGATTCCACCGGAGGCGGCCGGCAGGTCGAGGGATTCCACGGTCTCTCCTACGAATATATGCGATCGCCTCGTTTCCTGCAGGGGAGCGGGGGATGGGAACGGGTGGTCTGGATGCCGGCCGCGGTCAGGGCCCAGCTGAAAGAGTACATACCGGACGGCCTGCGCGAACGAATCGCTACCGAGGAGGACGTGACATCGGTCGAAGCGCTCATGGATTTCCTGCGATCAAGGGAACACCCCATCCTGTCGACGCGGGAGCAGGCGCCCGCCATTCCCGAATCCGTGGAACAATCTCCAGGGAGGGCAGTCCTCCCGGCAAAAACAGGCGCCGGCCAGAACCCCGGGACAGGCGTGGTCGTCACCTTCAGGAACGTCACGATCCGTGCCGACCGGATCTTCGTGAACAGGAAAATGCCGTGAGGAGAGGGAAAATGCAGGGCACCGACCAGGAAGAGGTATTGAAGCACCTTCTCCGGATTATCTCCGGGGGAGGGTCCCTCGAACTCGAGGGGGTCACATTCTCGGCAGAGGAACTCTCGATCTCCCTGAGCGACCTTTCGGCGATCAGGGCAGTAACGGGCGAGGTACCGGTTCCGGCAGTTACCGAGGGCATCGAACTCCTTGAATGGCAGCCCCCCAGGAGGACGTACCCCGGGAAGATCGGGGAGGTCGTCCTCGGTTCGACGAGGGGAGACGGCGGGAGCCGGGTCAAATCGGTCACGATCGGCGGGGCGACCACCCCGGCATTCCACCTCTTCGAAGGTTCCGAACCCCACCCGCCTGTCGTTGCCGGGAGTGTTTTTGACATGGTCCCCCCGCTGCCCGGCCCGGTGAAGAGCTCGTTCGGCGATGCCGTGGAAGACCCGTGCGCCTGGGCAAAGGCATGGGTGGACAGGTACGGGGCCGACCTGATCGACCTCGACCTGATCAGCACGGACCCCTACATCAAGGACACCCCGGTAAAACGTGCAGTGAACCTCGTCGAGGACCTGCTCCAGACAGTCGACGTCCCCCTGATCATAGGAGGGTCGGGGAACCCGGAGAAGGATGCAAAACTCCTCCCGAAGGTTGCGGAGGTCTGCGCAGGGGAGCGCATCCTCCTCTCTTCGGCGACCATGGACATGTGGGAGCCGGTCGCGAAGGCAGCCCAGCAGTACAACCACGTCGCGCTCGCATGGAGTCCGATCGATATCAACCAGGCCAAGGAGCTGAACCGGAAACTGCTCGGGTACCTCCCGATGGACCAGATCGTGATGGACCCCACCTCGGCTGCACTCGGGTACGGGCTCGAGTACTCCTTCTCGGTCATGGAGCGGATACGGCTCGCCGGACTGATGGGAGACCGGGACCTCCAGTGCCCGCAGGCCTCGGGGACCGCGAACTCCTGGGGCGCCCGGGAGGCGTGGAAAAGAGACGATTATCTTGGTCCGAGGGAATACCGGGGTCCGCTGTGGGAGGCGACCGGGGCGCTCGCATTCCTCCTCGCGGGGGTCGACCTCTTCATCATGGTCCACCCCGGCGCCGCGAGGACCGTCGAGGATATCGTCGGGTGGCTCGTCGACGGGAGGAACCTGCCGACGTTCCCGGAATTTATCGGGGTGGGGAAGTAGATGCCGAAGAAGAAGCTCGGCCCGATGAACCTGTACCCGCTCCTCCCCAAGACGAACTGCGGGGAATGCGGGCCGAAGACCTGCATGGGGTTTGCCGTGCAGCTCACCGAGAGAAACCTCGGGATCGACCAGTGCCCGCCGATTGCCGACCCGAAGTACCAGGTGCAGCTTTCACGCATCCGGGAGCTCCTCGCACCGCCGGTGAGAGAGGTGGTGATCGGCACCGGCCCCAGGAAAGTCCGGGTGGGGGGCGAACTGGTCATGCGGCGCCACGAGCTTCGGTATTTCAACCAGACCGCGATCGCGACCCTCGTGTCGGACGATATGCTACCGGACCAGGTGCAGGCGAAGGTGAAGGAGACCGAGGCGTTCAGGTATCCGTATATCGGGAGCACCCTCACCCTCGACGCCATCGCGGTCCGCTCCGTGACCGGCGACCCGGCTTCATTCAGGAACACGGTGAAAACGGTAAGGGAAGCGACAGAACTCCCGCTGATCCTCTGGTCTTTCGACCCTCGTGTGATCGCAGCCGGACTCGAGGCCGCGGCAGGGCACCGTCCCCTGATCTACGCGGCGAACGTAGAGAACTGGCAGGAAATGGCCGGGCTTGCACGGGACGCGGGATGTCCCCTCGCCCTGTTTGTCCCCGACGATATCAGGACGATTCGGTCGCTTGCAGCGTCAGTCAGGGCCGCAGGCGTGGAAGACCTCCTCCTCGACGTGGGATGCGGCTTCTCCGAATCCCTCCCGTCCACGATCAACGACCTGACCGAGATCCGGACGGCCGCGGTGAACGAGGGGGACTCCCTCCTCGGGTATCCCATCATCGGGTCCCCCGCTACCCTGTGGGAGAAGAGGAACTCGGAATCCGACGAGACAATCCGGTGGATGGAGTCCTGCCTCGCCTCCATGATGGTGATCAGGTATGTCGACCTCCTCATGGTGAGGGACGCGTCCATGTGGTCGATCCTCCCGCTCGTGGTACTCAGGGCGAACCTGTTCAACGACCCGAGAAAGCCGGTGAGCGTGGAGCCCGGCCTCCGTACATTCGGGAATCCCGACCCTGACCGTTCGCCGGTCCTCATCACCTCGAACTTCGCGCTCACGTACTACACGGTCCTCGCGGACATCGAGAAGCTCGACTGTTACCTGATGGTTGCGGACACCGAGGGGCTTTCGGTGGATTCCGCGGTTGCCGGGCGGAAGCTGAACGCCCAGAAGGTGGCGGATATCATCCTGTCGACGGGGATCGAGGGCCTGGCCAGGCACCGGACGCTTATTATCCCTGGACTCGCCGCCCGTCTCAAGGGCGATATCGAGGACGCCACGGGCTGGGACGTCATGGTGGGGCCGAGGGACTCTGCCGGGATCCCGGCATTTCTCAAGGAGAAATGGGAGGGGAAGGACCATACGCCCGGGTGGAGTTACCGGTAATCCGTCGTCGATGAAGGGGGGCGGGTCCGGGTGAACCAGGCACAGCCCCGGGATCCGGTCGTACCTGCGCTCCTCGAGTTTAAGGGTGAGAAGATACGGACATACTGCGAAGGACGGCTTGCAGAGGGTGCAGACCCGTACGTGATCCTCGACGAACTCGTCAGGGGGCTCGACCTGATCGGCGAAGGGTACGAGGATAAGGAGTGCAGGAGGTACTTCAATTCCGACCTGATCGTCTCCGGCCGGAACATGCGGCGTGCGATCGGGATCATCCGGCCCCACCTTCCGGCAGTCGCCGCGTCCAGGGGTACCGTGCTCATCGGGACGGTCCAGGGGGACGTCCACGACATCGGAAAGACCATTGTCGCGGTCACGCTCGAATCGCACGGTTTCAGGGTTATCGATCTCGGCACCGACGTACCTGCCGGACGTTTCTGCGAAGGGGTCCGGGTCCACCATCCTGATATTCTCTGCCTCTCCGCACTCCTCACGAGCACCGCACCGGCGATGGACACCGTTATCCGGGCACTGACCGAAGAAGGACTCCGGAATACCGTGTTCGTGATGGTCGGCGGCCGGGCGGTGACCAGGGACCTTGCGGCCGGCACCGGTGCGGATGCCTATGCGAAGGACAGCGTCGAGGCCCTCCGCCTGTGCGAGGGAAGGATCCGGTCCGCCCGATGAAGATCGCGGTCCTCTATTCCGGGCCTTTCGGCGAGCAGATCATAAACACGATCAGCCTCGGGGGGTTTGCATCGGGGATCACGTCGGTGTACGAGCTCCGCCCGGAACGGATCGCGGAGGCGCACCCGGAGTCCCCGGACGTCCTGTCCAGGCTCTGGGAGGACCCGGATGCGTATATCCCACCCGATATCGGTACAGGTCCCGCAGACCTCCTCCTCGTCCTCGGCATCCACGCCCGTCTCTCGGACCTTGTCCCTCCGATTGCGAGGAGGTTCAACGTCCGTGCAGTCCTCTACGCGATCGACGACCGGGACACCATGCCGGAGGCGAGAAGGACGATCAGGGAAGACCTTTCGGCATCAGGGATTACCGTTGAGTTCGTCGAACCTTTCTGCATCCTT
>JAJRBP010000256.1 GCA_028679405.1 Methanoregulaceae archaeon
AGAACGTCGAAGGGAACGGGGAGCGAAACCGTGCGTTCTCCATCATCAAGGTGCGGGGGATGCCCCACTCGAACCAGCTCCGCGAGTTCGTCCTTTCGGAAAAGGGGATCCAGCTTCTTGATGTGTACAAGGGGAGCGAGGGCGTCTTCTTCGGTTCCGCCCGGATAACTCAGGAAAGCCGCGAGACGATCGACCGGCTCCATAAGAATAAGGAGATCGAACGGAAGAAGCGCGAGCTTGAGAGTAAGAGGAAATTGATGGAGAACGAGATCGCGGCGCTGAGAGAGCGGTATGCACGCGATGAAGAGGAAATGCAGATCCTCATCGATCAGGATATCTCCCGCAAGGAAGCTGGAGAAAAGACCGAAAAGGAGATCGCGACCCAGCGACAGGTCGACCGGTGATCCGGAAATTTTACGAGGTGAATCTTTTGTCATCTACACCAAAGACCAATCGGAAGGAGAAGGAGAAGAACGAAGAGTCCGCAAGCGAAGCATGGATCCTCCGGCTGTATGTTGCGGGGCAGACCCAGAATTCCCTGACTGCCTTTGAAAACCTCAGGAAAATCTGCGAGCAGCATCTGGAGTGCCAGTACACAATCGAGGTCATCGACCTTTTGAAAAATCCGCAACTTGCAAAAGACCACCAGATCATCGCCGTCCCTACCCTTATCCGGAACTTACCTACCCCGGTCAAGAAGATCATCGGGAACCTTTCCAATACGGAGAAGGTCCTCGTGGGGCTGGACCTTAAGAAAGTGAGCTGATATGAAAGCATCGGACAGGAGAGGAATCCGGCAGGAAAAAAAAGCGGCAAAGAGAGAATCGTGCGATATCACGGCTGATTTCGAACGTGCTCTGGAGAAGAAGAAGACAGAGAAATATGTTCTCCGCCTCTACGTCGCCGGCAACAACATCAGGTCGCAGACAGCCGTCGAGAACGTAAAGAAGATCTGCGAGGAGTACTTAGCGGGCAGGTACGAGCTCGAGGTAATCGACATCTATACGGACAAATCAAAGAACCCGGTCGACCTCGTGCTTGCGGCACCGACCCTGATCAAGAAGCTTCCGTTGCCCTTGCGGCGGATCATCGGAGATATGAGCAGAAAGGAAAAAGTGCTCATCGGACTCGATATCGTTCCACGAGAATAACAGACCCCGTATGACAAAAACCACTGCCAGAGGAATGCCATGAAACGGGAAGACGCTGACCTCAGAAAAGAGGTCGGGGAGCTGCGCGGGAAGGTCAGCGAGCTCGAAGAAACTCTCGACGCCATCCGCTCGGGTGAAGTTGATGCAATCGTCGTCTCAAAGGGTGACTCCCGGCAGGTCTACACACTCGAGGGGGCAGACCATCCGTACAAGGCGCTCGTCGAGAATATACGGGAAGGTGTGCTCACGCTCACCCGTACCGGTATGATCCTGTTCACCAATACACGGTTTGCCGAAATGGTTCAGTTGTCCCCGGACAGGGTGCCCGGCACGTCCATCCTCGATCATGTCTGCCCGGAGGACCACGCGGAGATCGAGGAGGCATTGCGGGAAATTCACCGGCATGCGTGCCGTATCAATGTCCGGATCAGGCAGGGGACCGGTTCCCTCCCGGTCCTCATCTCCATGAACCCGCTCTCCTCCGAAGAGGATACGAAGATCAGCGTGGTCATGACCGACCGGAGAAAAGACGAAGAACAGATCCGGCTGCAGGCACGGATGCTCGATGCGGTTGGCGATGCGGTCATCGCGGTCGACCCGGACCACAGGATCATATTCTGGAACGAGGCAGCGACCAGGACGTACGGCTGGAGACCGGAAGAGGTCATCGGCCAGAATATGGTCGAAATAACCGTTCCGGAATTATCGAAGAAGGACGCAGGACAGATCGTGGCGCAGCTCGACAAGGGAGAGGTCTGGTCCGGTGAATACCAGGTGCGTCACCGGGACGGCCACGAATTTCCGGTTCATGTGATCGATTCCCCCGTTTTCGACGACGACGGGAAGCTCATCGCGATCATCGGCGCAAGCCACGACATCAGCGAACAAAAAATAGCCAATGATGCATTGCGACACAACGAAGAGAATCTCCGGCGGGCTCAGGAATTGCTAGAGGCGGTAACCGCAGCAACAGGCGTGATTATTGCTGTACAGGATGTGAATTTCCGTTATACGTTCTTTAACCAGACGTATAAGGAAGAGATCAAAAGACTCACCGGTAAGGACCTTACCATCGGCACCAGCATGATCGAGTTGTTCGAGGACATACCCGACGAGCAGGAAATGGCCGTGAAAGAGTGGAGCAAGGTCCTGAAGGGTGAGAATGTAAACCAGATTGTAGAATTCGGCGATCCCGGAAAACACCACAGGGTCTATCACGTGCTTCACACGCCCCTCCGGGACGCCCGGGGAACTATCGTGGGTGCCGGAGAAGTTGCGTATGACGTCACCAGGCAGGAACTCGTGAAAGATACCCTGCGGGAGACAAAAGAATACCTCGACAACCTCATCACCTATGCCAATGCTCCCATCATCGTCTGGGACCCGCAATTCCGCATTACCCTGTTTAACCGTGCGTTTGAACACCTTACCGGCAGGAAAGCGAGGGAAGTCCTGGGACAGCATCTGGATATCCTGTTACCGGATTCTTATCTTGCCCCGGCCATGGATCTCATCAGGAAGACCCTGGAAGGAGAACGGTGGGAAAGCGTGGAAATACCCATTCTCCATAAGAAAGGCGGGATCAGGACAGTACTCTGGAACTCGTCCTCGGTTTTCGGACCTGACGGCAGAACCATCGTTTCTACTATCGCGCAGGGACAGGATATTACCGAACGAAAAAAGATAGAGTCCGATTACCGGAAACGTGCTTCCGAATATGCAGAGATGAACGTGGCGCTCGAAGAAGAGATCAGGCAGCGCCTGGTATCCGATACCACGCTGAAAGAAACCCTCTCGCTCCTCAACGCATCTCTTGAATCAACCGCAGACGGCATCTACGTGGTCGACACGCAGGAAAAGATCACGAATTATAACCAGAACTTTGTGAACATGTGGAATATTCCCCTGGAATTACTGGAATCTGGAGAGAACGAGGTGATAATGAATCATGTCCTGCCGCAGCTCAAAGACCCCGAAGGATTCCTGGCCGACCTTCAGGATTTGCAGTCCCACCCCGGGCGCGAAAGCTTTGACATGATCGAGTTTATCGACGGAAAAATCTTTGAACGCTATTCAAAACCCCAGAAAATCGGGGATATCATCGTCGGAAGGGTCTGGAGTTTCCGGGATGTTACCGATCGCAAGCATGCAGAGGAAAATCTTATTGCATCTGTGCAGGAAAAGGAAGTGCTGCTCCGTGAGATCCACCACCGGGTGAAAAACAATCTCCAACTTATATCCGGTCTCCTGGATATGACCCGGATGCGGTCCACTGATGAATCAACGAACAGTATACTGACCGATATGATGCTGAAGATCCAGACCATGGCACAGATTCATACACGGCTTTACGAGAGCAAACAGTTTGGGAAGATCGATATCACAGGCCAGTGCCGGGACCAGGTATCGGCATTATCAAATATTTTCTCGCGTAAGGGGCACGAGATCAGCTGTGAGATTGCCCCCGGGGAAGTATTTCTCCCGGTCGACCAGGCACTTCCCTGTGCACTCGTCGTAAATGAAATCCTCTCGAACTCGTACAAGCATGCCTTCAAAGGGCGAAAAAAAGGCGATATCGGGATTTCTGTCGTGAAAGAGAACGACAGGGTAAGGATCGCGATTCGCGATAACGGGACCGGGTTGCCTGTCGGCTTTGATATCAACCGTAGCAAGAGTCTTGGGCTCAAACTGATCAGGACACTTGTACAGCACCAGTTGAAGGGATCCCTCGTGATACACAGCAACCATGGTACTGAAATGATCGTTGACTTTCCCATCGTAACGGGGGGGACTTAAAGATTGTCAAAAATACTCATCGTCGATGATGAAGCGATTATTACAATGCACCTGGAAGAACGCCTGAGCACAATGGGATACACCGTGGCGGGCATGGC
>JAJRBP010000071.1 GCA_028679405.1 Methanoregulaceae archaeon
TCCAAAGGAGATAACTTTGATATACTTTGACCTGGGGACTGTGTGACCATGGTAAAAGTATTATGCCCACGCTGTAAAGGGGAAGGACGAATACCTGCGGCAGAGATGGCCGCGGATATCGATGACTGGATCCCATGCCCCGAGTGTCAGGGCAGACACGATATCCTGGTGCCGAAGGAGGACCGGGTCAAGAAGAGCCGGGTCCACCGGTGAAGTGCAACAAACCGTTGAAATCCTCACTCATCCCGATCTCCACGGACCGGTGAAAAAAACTGAGAGGAACGGCCTCTCAACTGGAAGGTATCCCGATCGATCCCAATTTTCACTCGGCTTTTTCCGGCTGGAGGGAGACCCTGCCCTTCCCCGTTACCCTGAGCTGGATCCCATGACACCCTTTCACTTCAGCCAGGTATCTCTGGGTGAGCAACTGGTGAACCCTGCTCCTTATATTATTCTCCCCGTGTTCGGGGAGGAGGCGGAGCACCACATGACTTATCGTACAGCCTGGTCTTGCCGATACTTCGGCCAGGATCTGGGTATGAGTCGAATCGAGTTCAAAAGCCGGTCGCGAATAAGATTCCGTCATGATCTGGTCCTGGTGACAGTGAATGCAGAATGAGTACGAACAACTGAATATTCGCCCCGTTGATGGGCTGGAAGATAGAAGCCTGGAATCATCACGTCACCGTTGTACCGGGGTACCAGTTTCCAGTGAAGCGAGAGTCTTCTCATTCTGTTAACTCAACAACACCTGTATAATTATTGGAGTTAATACTACATCAAAGCATGTCTCATCCACCGGCCTGGTCTCCCGCGGAGTTTCGTCCTGAAAAATGGGAAAACAGCTCCTGAAAAGATCCTTTCACAAAATTTCATGACGTAGTCGCAAAGAAAGTCGATATTCCTTCTTCTCCTCCGGTTATTCCCTGATCTTCGCCTGATCGGCCAGGCGGAGAAACAAGAATCATCAGGTCAAAAGGGCTACATTTGTGTGATGTTTGAATGCCGTCAGTGCGGGGAATGCTGCATGTACCTCGGCGACTACCTCGTGATAGAGCACGAACCTGCCCCGTTCGAGTTCGAATGCTGTTCGGTCTCGACAGGGACACCTTTCCTTGCCAGGATTGACCCCGACAAGCATGATCTCTTTCGCGAGAGGAGCTGGATCGAGCGACATCCGCATGCATGCAGGTTCCTCCGCCCGTCAGCCGGCGGCAGGATCGTCTGTACCATCCATGAGACCAGCCCGATCCAGTGCAAGGCCTACCGCTGCACAGTGATGCGGATCATTACCCCTGAAGGTGATATCGTTGGAAGGGTGACCGGAACGCTTGCCCTTCATACCGAGGACCCGGGTCTTCGCAGGATATGGGAGAGTGTTATCAGTTCCATACCTTCAGACGCTCCCGGTGCGGAAGACCGCATCGCGGGGATCATCCGGGAATCCGGCTATCTGGTCGCCTGACTGCATGTCATCCTGATCCGATACCTGTCCATTTCGCCCTGACAAGGTGGTCCGCCGCACTTGCCGCAGTCGAGAATGCTGCCTGGAGGTTGTAACCTCCCGTGTCGCCGTCTATATCCAGGACCTCGCCGATGAAGTAGAGGTCAGGCACAAGCCGCGATTCCATTGTTTTCGGATTGATGCCGTCGAGAATGACACCCCCCCTGGTAACCATGGCCTCGTCAAATCCGCCGAGATGCCCGACCTCGAATCGGTATCCTGTCACGAACCCGGAGATCGTATTTCTTGAACTCCTGGTGAGTTGCGCACAGCTGACATCCACAGGGAGGCCGGCAAGTTCAAGGAGTTTCCTTGCCAGGCGGACGGGCAGGTTGAGATCCCGGAGAACCGATCCGGCCTGCCGTGCTCCACTCTTCGCTGCGGCGTCGATGAGGGTCCTTTTTACTGCCTCTGCATCCATCCCTGAAAGAAAACCGACCCTCAGGGTGTCCCCCTCCCTGATATAACGGGAAAGGTCGAGCACGCAGGGTCCGGACAGGCCGTGGTGGGTGAGCAGGACATCGCCCGATGTCTGTCTCATCTGCTTCCCTCCCCTCACGATGGATACGGGGACACCACGGAACGATCTCCCAGACAGCTCCCCGAACTGGTAATCCCTGATGTATACCGGTGTGAGTGCGGGGGCGATCTCCGAGACAGGCTGACCGAGGGACCGGGCGAAACGGTAGCCGTCCCCTGAAGAGCCGGTCATGGGGTAAGACGCCCCGCCGGTGGATAGTACAAGTGCCCGGGTCCGGAAGGTGGCGAGGTCTGTCGTTACATGGAATCCTTCCCCGGTCCTGCGTATTGAGGTTACTGCTTCACCCGACCTGATGGTGACTCCCCTTCGCCCGCATTCCGAGAGAAGGACACCGAGGATATCAGATGCTTTTCTTGAGAGGGGGAAAATTTTTCCGTCAGGCTCGCTCATGGTCGGACAGCCTCTCTCCCCGAAGAAGTCGATCAGGTGCCTGTTCGTGAAGTTCCTGAGGGCGGCCTTCAGGAACGACCCGTTATCCCCGTAATGGGAAAAAAATTCCAGGATATCACCTTTGTGGGTGAGGTTGCACTGGCCTGAACCGGTGATGAGGAGTTTTCTCCCGGGTGAGCGTCCCTTTTCCAGGACAAGGATGCGTTTTCCCCCCTTCGATGCCTGTATCGCACAGAAAAGGCCAGCCGGACCTGCACCGGTGACAATGAGATCCCAGGTGTCCGGAGCATCTGCCATTGGTACGGGTGGCATCCCGCTTTTAATATCGTTGTCGGTGTCCGGAGGTTTTTAGGGAAGCTCCCGGACTCCCGTGAACGGTCCCCTGGAAGGATGGTTTGTGGGGCGAGTAAATCCGGCATCCTGCGACAGAAAAGGAAATGTCTTTGAAATTTCAGAAAACACAATAAAAGAGAACCTTTTCAGGCTCCGCCATTACACCAGATGTACGCCGGCCCGCCACTGAGGGGCGTGAATACGGTCTTTTTCTTGAGATAGTTCTTCAGCGCATTGTCCATCAGCTGCGAGACCTTGGGGTCGACGGTAGCGAAGGAGTTATAATCGGTCTGGTTGAAGAGCGAGTTCCTCTGGGGCTGGGTAAACCAGTTCGTGCTGTGGTAGTCGGCAGGGTCGACCTGGTTGTACCATCCTCCGAATGTCGTCTCTTCAATAAGATTTTCCGTGAAAGCCTGGTTGAACGGGTTGAAATTTTCAACCTCGGCTCCGGATGCGGCACCACAAAATATGATACCTCCACCCAGGAGCACTGCGATCGCGAGTATCGCCCTTGATCCAATGATCGTCTTTCTCATCGATTTCACCATTATTTTATTCAATGCGAACTGATGCAACCGGAGTCCGGTCCATCGCAGAGGCCTGCATTGGATATCAGTCTAATTTCCCCCCGGGCTACTTATATGTTCAGGACCGGACAGGGCATATCACCGAACCGGTCAGGCGATTCGGATAACCCGAAGGCTTGGACCCCCCTGTCCGAAAGTCCCCTGACCCCGATTATCGGGGATCGGGTCGTCGTCAGGGGACAGTCCTGCAGGTCGCCGGAAATTACCCGTCAGGGATATGGGCGGAAATCATCTCCTGATGGAAGAGCCTTATCTCCGGGCATGTCCTATTCATCAGCAGGTATCAGCGCCGGGGCCGGGCAGGAGGATTACTGTGAGGACGAGAAAAGAGCGATCGGTTACATGGATACTTTTATCCGGACTCGGGGGCATCGTGATCTTTCTCCTGCTCCTTGCCCTGCTCCAGTACGTCTCCTTTCATTCCGGCTCCGCATTCCTTTCAGAGTTCGTAACTTTCCTCTTTGAGAACGCCCCGCTCATCGTCTTTATGGGCGTGATGTTCATGCTTGCGGATATTTTCAGGGCGTTCTCTTTTCCCGCATCACTTCCCGGTCCGCTCTTCTCTGCCCTGGGAGCAGTTTTCCTGGTCGCGTTTCTTCTCCACATCATGGAGTTTATCGGGGCGACCTATGATATCACGTTGTTTCAGCCCCTGAAAGCAATAGAATTCATCCTTTTTCCGGTTATCTTTATCATCGCCGTCATAGCCGGGTATGCGACCCTGTTCATGGAAAACGGGGGAACGGACCGGGCGGAAGACCGGCAGACCCGCACCTCCGATGAATCCGTGGGTGAGAAGAGTTGGGATGACCTCGGGAGAGAGTTCAGAGAGCTTGTGTACGACGCGCTGAGACGGTGCCGGGAAGACCTTAAGAGAAAGTAAAAAAAGGTTATTCATTCCGGCGTCGGACCGGTCACCGGTATTCTGGTTTAAGGATCTGCGTTCCGTTTCATCGGGCAGACATCGGCCCCCTCCATCTGGCCGCCTGCCCATGCGTACCGCTCCCTGATGGTCGGGGGCAGTTCGTGCTCGCCAATAGGAGAGAACCCGAAATGAGAATAGAATGTGGTAAGATTCTTGACCGCGTGCATATAGAGGGTCTCGTGCCCGCATGCTTCGACGAGGCCCCAGACGACGGCGTTCGCATATCCGTGCCCCCGCTTGTTGACAGGGGTGAATACCCCGTCGACCGCGTACCCGTCGGGATGTTTCCGGCAGCGGGCCAGTGAGACCATCTCCCCGTCTGCAAAAGCGGCAAATATCCGATCGATCTTTGGATCTCCTTTCGTCTGGTGATAATCGATCCATAGTATATCCGCAAGCGGAAACTCTTCGGACAGGAGTTCCTGGACTATTGCGCCGGTCTTGTGGGGGAAGCCCCGGACCCAGGGTTTTTCCGCATCCGAAGGAAGGGGAAAAGGAGGCGACTCGTCATCTCTCCCCTCGATCCGATACCTGCCCTCTGGGAAATGGAGGACGAACCTGGCACCCGTACCTTCCCTACCGGTCTCCGAGATAGCAATCCCCGTGACCGCCAGGATCTGCCTGCATATGAAGAGACCGATTCCGGCATGCCCCCCGGAATCGTATTCGAATATCTGGTGTTTCTTCGATGCGGGAATGCCCCCGCCGTTATCCTCGAGGACCAGATCGAGTCCGTCCCCACCCTCGTGATAGGTGATAATGATCTCTGTCAGACCCTTGCCATGCCGGAGAGAGTTTTCAAGAAGGTGGGTGAGCACATCGCCAAAGAGCGGATCTGCATAGATCTCGAGTCGTTCCACCCAGAACCGGAGGGATGCGTCCCTGGTAATATTCAGTGTCCTTGCCGATCTTTCAAGGATTCTCTGGACTCCGAGCCAGGCAGGCGGGGTTGTCCCGAGCTCCCGGTAAGATTCGGCCAGGAGGAGCTGGCGGGCAAGGTTCCATGCAAGGACACGGATCCGGTCGGCATGGAGGAGGACACCTGGATCCTGTGTGGTAGCGGTCAGATCCTCCACTGTCTCGAGAATCCTGTCGATTCCCAGATGGAAATGGTCCGCGGATATCCGGGAGAGGAGGTTGAGCTTGGTGTGAGCGACACCGGATGCCTCTTCGGCCCGGACACGGCGCGTGATGTCCACGAAAGTGAGAATTGCACGGTTATCAGGGATAGAAGCAATCGACGCGATGACGTTGATCGACTTGCTATCCGGCCGGGTGAAAACGGTGTCGGTCGTGTATACGGCGCCGTCTCCCTTAAGCTTCGAAACGATCGATTCCATCTCCTTCTCTGCCCAGAAAGTTGTGACTGGTAATCCTGCAAGGTCTGCCGGGCTCATGCCGAGGAGTGATGCCGCTTTCCAGTTCGCCTGTCCGACGACCAGGCCGGTCCCGGACCAGGTGAGAAGGAGGCTGCCCGCTTCAGAGTGCGCGAAAAGCCCTTCGTAGAGATCCTCACGTTCCCGAAGGCGCCTGCTGAGCAGGGCGATGATCCAGCCGATTGCAACCAGTATGCATGCCCGGACTAATGCCTCGAGGATGGTCATCGGCGAGCCTCCCGAAAACACGACGGCCATGATAAAATACAGGCCCGCAAGGACCGCGGCACACAATGCGCCACGCTTCGGATAACGATATGCGGCAGTTACCACCGGAAGATAAAGGAGATGAGGAAAGACCGCGGTAATACCAGTGAGGAGTCCTGCAAGGTTCAGGAGGAGTGTCCCGGCACTGCTGCCTATAATCGCCAGGTCCCATTTTGCACCGCTGCTGGAGAACCATTCCCTAAAGTTCAACAGAATTCTCTCCCGGAAGGAAGAAGTTACAGAATGGTCAGGGTGCTCCC
>JAJRBP010000034.1 GCA_028679405.1 Methanoregulaceae archaeon
CCGTTCACGTATATAAACGTCTGCAGGGTCTGCCTCCTTGAAGAGCGGGTGACAGAACTCGACGAGAAGACTGCGGTGCGGTATGGTACCAGGGGGGACCGGGTGTGTATGGACTGTGCAAGACGTGAGCTCCGACGCGAGGCGGCTCACATGGGCCGCCTCGGGAGAGGGGCTGCCTCCCGTCTTGAGGAGCTCCTCCTCCAGTTCAGGGATATCGACCGCGTCCTTGCAAGTATTCAGCCCGAGGAGGGCGGGGTATCCCAGACACTCTTCGACAGGCTGGATGCCCACCCGGTAGCAAAGACGGCAGGGCTCGAGGAACTCCCGCTGCCGAGGCCGTTCGTAGATGCCTCGGGTATCGGGAACCTGATGCCTGTCCAGCAGCTTGCCGTCGAGGCCGGACTCCTTTATGGAAAGGACCTCCTCGTGGTGTCCGCAACTGCGAGCGGCAAGACCTTCATCGGGGAGATGGCAGGGCTCAAGAACGTAATGGAGGGGAGGGGAAGGATGCTCTTCCTGGTCCCGCTCGTTGCCCTCGCCGTCCAGAAATACCAGCGTTTCGCCGAGCGGTACGGGGTGCTTGCCGATGTCGGGATCCTCATCGGCAAGAGCCGGATCAACCTGCCCGATACCCGGCCTGTCGGCGATGGAAAGACCCGGGCCCCCGTCCTGGTCGGGACATACGAAGGTCTTGACCACATGATCCGGACCGGAGGAAAGCCCGGAAAGATCGGAACCGTAGTGATCGACGAGATCCAGATGCTCGAGGACCCTGACAGGGGTCACCGGCTCGACGGCCTGATCGCGCGGCTCAAGTACCTCGCCCCGAACGCACAGTTCCTTTACCTCAGTGCAACAATCGGGGCTCCGAAGACGCTTGCAAAAAAGCTCGGAGCCTCCCTCGTCACCTATTCGGAGCGACCTGTTTCGCTCGAACGGTACCTGATGTTTGTCGAGAAGAAGCAGAAAATCCCCATCATCCAGCGGCTCGCGCTTGAAGAGTACGGAAAGATCTCCTCCAAGGGATTCCACGGCCAGACAATCGTATTCACCAATACGAGGGCGCGCTGCCACGTGGTCGCCGAAGCCCTCGGTCCGAGATTCGCGCCCTATCATGCAGGCCTGACCGCCCAGGAGCGGCGCGAGGTTGAGAAAAAGTTCCTCGAAGGGAAGCTTGCGGGGGTGATCACTACCGCTGCACTGGCCGCCGGGGTGGATTTCCCGGCCTCGCAGGTGATCTTCGATACGCTTGCAATGGGGATCTCGTGGCTCTCCGTGAGCGAGTTCAACCAGATGTCTGGGAGGGCCGGTCGTCCGGACTTTCACGACCTCGGGAAAGTGGTAGTCCTCGCGGAGCCGGGCGCGAGCTACTCGCGCGAAAGCACGGTCACCGAGGAGGAGATGGCGATCCGGCTCCTCCGGGGAGAGGTGGAGGAGGTTGCCCCGGTACACGACTTCGAACAGAGTTCGGAGGAGTTCGTGGCGAATGCAGTCGCCTGCGAGGGAAACGTTCGTGCGCTCTCGAAAATCGCAGACACCATGGTGGGAAGCATCGAGCCGGTCGAGGACCTCCTCCTCGCCAGGGGCCTGATCCACAGGGAAGGAGACCGGATCGTCCTCACCGATCTGGCAAGGGTGATGGCCGAGCATTTCATCGGGGTCGAACGTCTCCTCGAGATCCTGCAGCTCACGAAGATGATGGACGACCCGGTGCGGATCCTGACAGAGCTCGAGTGCGAGGAGGCCGCAAACGCGGAGCGTGAGAAGGCCCTGGAAAGGGCGAAACGCGAGATCCGTCGGGGACCCGCTCCTCCCCACGGGGCTGCGAAAAAGGGAGCGGGCAGGGGCCGGTCGCGAAAGCGGAAGAAGGGATAAATCCCGATCTCCCGGCAGTTGCATGTCTCCGGTCCGGTTATTCCACCGTGATGGTCGAATCCTGCAGGGACCTCTCATCTGTGCCCCGATTCCCCGGGCTCTTGCCTGAGCAGCTACCTATAATGCCAGCGGGAAAAAAAATATGATAACTGATTTTTCCATGCCTGTCCCCGACTGCCCGACGAATTCCCACTATACACGGGATCATGGTTAAGCCGGCGGTCATATGAAGGGGAGACGTGCATGACAGAGGAACTGGACAAGGTAATTGACCGGCTCCTCTGCCGGCTTCCGGAGCTCCTCGACAGCTGTTCCGAACACGATATTACTACCGATATCTTCGTGAAAAATGCCGACGCGACCCGCTACAGGGAGATACTCCGGGAGATCACTGAAGAAGTCTCCATGATTCGTAAGAGCGGATGCTCCTGTGGTGACATTGTCGCAGCGATTGAAGCCAGGGAGCGGGCAGGCGACCCGGTTTCCGAAGAGATTGTTCCGGCCCGGGATCTGGTCCCGCTGATCTGCCCTTCGTTTACAAAAGAGCAGGAGGACCTTATCAGCGAGGCGTGCGATGAATGGTCGGCTGCGGTCGCCCCGGAAGAATCCGTTCCGATGCAGGCGCGGCTGAGTGGTGCCATCAGGCCGCTGACCCTGGGGGAACTCCTATCCCCCGAGGTCACCCGTATGCAGCGGGTTAAGACTTTTACGATGCTGCAGTCAGCAGGATTGGGAACCGGTGAGGCCTCCGGTCCTGGACTTGCGAAAGAAGAGGAGATCCTGATCCCGGTCACTGATGACCTGGCAGTATTTTCACGGGAACTTGACCGGTCGATATTCCGGTTCCTTGCTGCGAACGGTTTTGTTCCGAAACCCAGGTACCCGGGAATGATCTTCCAGGCGCTCGAAGATCTCGGCACAATGCGGGTTTTGGGAAATACCCCACTCAGGGGATTCCCGCATTTCCAGGGAGTATCCCGGGTCCTCTATGAAGGAGGGAGTACGATGTCCCGGATGGGTGAGCCCCTTTCAGATGTCCGGAAGTTGTATCACGTCATCCTTGAGGTAACCGCGGGGAGCGATCCTGGACCTCGTATTTCCCCTGAACGGACTGAACTGCTCGCCGGACATGTCCTGGCGGGATTTATCGCAGAAAGTGGAGGCCTGGATAACCGGGCACGGATCGCGAGGGTCATTGATTTCGTAACCCGGGTCGCAAGCCGGCCGGACGGGCGGGAAATGCCTGGCCCGGACCGGCTCCGCGCCCTGGGCGAGACCGTGAGCGCACTGGAGCACCTGGCGAGGGTCATTACGGGGGACTATGCATGGAGGGCAGTCGCTATGACTCCCGCACCGGGGCATAAAAGGCAGGCGATAGACCTCCGGCCTGAAAGGATGATTTTCCTGTATGATCCGGACTACCTGGCTTTCCAGACCCGGCCGGCCGCGAGCGCTCTTCTCATGGATGCGTTCTACCAGGCATGGTTCCAGCCCAATCCTGATGCCGATCTCCCACTGCCGGAGGATTTACTCTTCCCGCGGCTGACGCGTGCGGTGACCGCTGCCCGTGCCCTGAAACTGGGGACCTCCCTGCATCCCGGGGCACTCCGCTGGTTTGAGAAATTCCTTGATGAGGAGTACAGCGTAGTGAACCGCCTGGCTGGCACTCCCTCAGTCAGGACACTCCCTCCGGAGGATCAGTTCCTGGAAGGAGTCCTCGCCGAAGGTCGCATCGGAGGGCCTTCGGGCCTCTTTGTCGACGATTCGGTGAAGGAGGCGCTGGAGGAGACCAGGGATGCAAGAATGGAGGCCGGAGCCACCTGTGTCCCGGATGGCGAGAGTCTCCGGACAATCAGGGATCGCATCTGGCCGGCACTTCAGCATCTGCGGCACATGGATTCAGGGCCTCTTCCGGATGGACAGATAACCACGGGGAGAGCCGGAGGAGGTTTTGGGCCCGAACTCACCCCCGGGGGGAGCGTACGGCGGATGGATACTTCTCTGCCTGGTGCACACCAGCCCGCTGATGATGCGACGGTGAAAGCTATCGAAGGGAAAGGTCCCAGCCTGCTCGATGACGGCGATGGATTCTCCGTCCCGGGCGGGTCCATGCGAAGGGGAAGTCCGGCCGGGGGTAACCGGGGAACCGGCCCGATGGAGACCTCTCCCGGATCAGGGGGTAATTCCGATACATCCGGACCCGGGGACGATACATGCGGCATGGGGACTCCGACAGGGCAGCCGGACGATCCCGGACGTACTGCCGGCGAGATGGTGAAGGCATGTGCCGAGAGCGAAAAGGTTATGAAAACTCTCCTTTCCGCCCGCGATAAAGAGAACCAGGCAGCGTCCGGCAGCCAGGTGCCAGGAACGGAGGGAGGCGCCGGCAGGGCGGCATCGGCACTGGACGATCTTGCAGGGAAGATTGGGGACCTTGCCGGGGAACTTGAAAAGTCAACACGGAGAAGAAGGGATGCCAGGTCACCCGGGCGTGAGACCGGAGGTCGTCCGGGTGGCGGTACGCGGACAGCGACACGGGAGAAGGCGCTGGACTCGCTTCTCAGGATGTCCGAAAAGATCAGTGAGGCGGCCCGCGAATACCGCAATGCCATCGGGGACATGACACGGAAGATGAGGGAAGCCCCGGCCGATCCCGAAACGGCCCGGTCCCGTCTTGGGATGACGGAGAAGGCACTCCAGGACCTCAGGGATGCCAGCGTCGAGTTCCAGCGGCTCTCCGGGGCTTTCATAGATCGCGGACCCGGGAGGGATGGGGTGAGGGTCCCCCTTCCGGAGAGCGCCGAAGATAACAACCGGGCCGGGGCTGCGGGTACAAGCCGGAAGCAACGAATGGAACCCTCTTTCCATCCGGTCGCACCGGATGCGGGGAAGGACGAAGAGATGTGGGAAAGCCTCTCCTACTTCGATGCAAGTTTCGGAGAAGGCGGGGAATCCGATGCCGGAGGACAATCCGCCAGTCAGCACGCAGGCGACAGCGCCGAGATGCGCTACGAGCAGGGGGTACACCTGCTCACCAGGGAGGCCGAGCAGTACCTCTCGGCCATGAAGCAGCGGACGCGAAGCGAATGGGAGACGCTGGATGAGCGTGCCGAACGGATCCGCAGGGTCGCGCTCCTCGAACTGCACTCGATCAGGCAGGAGGACTATGCCTTGTACCAGCGGTTTTACCAGCCGGTCGCCGGTCTCACCGGTGTCGCAAGGAAGAACATCCAGCAGGTCCTCCAGAAGGAGAGGGCGACCCGCGAGCAGACCGAACTGATCACCGGTTCAGATATCGACGAGGAGAACCTGGCCGCGGTCAGGACAACGATGCGCATTTTCAAGGAGTCGGCGCGGCAGCCTGATAAAACCCCGTGGTGCCTCTCTCTTCTCATCGATGCAAGCAGCAGCATGCATGACGAGACCGTGGCGAAGAAGCTCGAGGCAACTATCCAGGCAGCCATCCTCTTCGGTGAGGCCCTCAACCGGATCGCGGGGATCCGCTTCGAGATCGCCGCATTCGCGGACACCGAGTATATCCCGCTCAAGCGGTACCAGGACAAGTGGAACCTCCAGCAGGCCTGCTACCTCATCAGGCAGGTTATCCAGGCCTCTGGCGGAACGAACGACGTGGGAGCGATCAGCAGCGCCATCGACCGGATGAACCGCTCCAGGGCGGGGACCGGCGCGAACCGGATGATCTTCGTGGTATCGGACGGCCAGTCAGGTGTCGGAGGGAGGGAGCAGATGATGCGGATACGTTCTGTAAACCGTGAGATCAGGATATTCGGGTGGGGGGTAGGTCCGGACATGGAGAAGATCGAGTATACCTACAAGCCGTATGGGACGCATGTCAAGGATATTGCGGACCTGCCCCGGTCCCTCGGCGATGTGCTCCGGAGGGAACTCGGCCGGCCTGTGCTGGCGGGATTCGGGGATGAGAAAGGATCGGGAGAGACTGCATGCACGAACTGAGCGGATTCGGATCATTGAACGTGGCAGAGAAGAGACAGGGCAGGCGGGTCCAGGTTGCGGTCCGGTTGTCCGTAGGGGATATCGAGATCCCCGCGCCGAAAGACCCTCACCTCCTTCTCGTCCCTGAGAACGTCGCAAACCTCCGGAAGATGTGGGACGCGCTCCGCATGCCCACGCGGAACAACCTCCTGATCACCGGCGAATCCGGGTCGGGGAAGACGACCCTCGTCCGTTACCTCGGGGAGATCTACCGCGAAGTACTCGCAAAGAAGGCCGAGGGGGAGAGGGACCCGGCCCTTGCAGCCCATATGAAAGCCCGGGCATCCGCGTTCCAGACAAGGATCCTCTCATTCCATGAGAACCTCCGGAGATCAGACATCACCGAGCGGAGGCACTACGGGGAGACCGGGGAGGAGAAGACCGGCTGGACGATGAGCGATGTGATGGAGGGGGTGATTGCCGGCGACTGGAATATCCTCTCCGAGATCAACCGGACCGGCGAAGACGTCTGGGCAGAGTTCAACGACCCGCTCGAGAACAAGGCAAAGACACTCCACCAGCGGGTGATCCGCGGTCATCCGGACAGCAGGTTCATTGCGACCGTGAACCCGTTCAAGAGTGAAGGGAGGGGGATCTACGAGGGCAAGGTGATGAGCGGCGAGTTCATGAACCGCTTCACGAACAAAGTGCACCTCAGGTACCTCCCCCCGGACCAGGAGTTCGAGGTACTCGCGGACTATGGTCCTGATGTCGGACCAGGGGTGATCGACCGGTTGATCGGCCTCGCGACCGACATCCGCAGGGACTACTCCGAAGAACACGGGGTCGTCCCGTTCCCGGTGACGACACGGGCCCTCATACGGATGGTCCGGCACCTCCAGCGGTTCCCTGGTGACGTGCGATCCCTTCGTTCCCTGTTCTGGCGGAAGGCTTACTGGCTCGATGACCAGATCCATCCCCCGCTCGCGAGGAGGCTTGTTGAGGACCTGCTCGACCTCCATGATATCGTGGATTCGCCACATTCAGGAAGGGAGAAAACCAGGGTCGTCCGGGACACCGGTGAAGGGAAGCCGGTTCTCAGGATCGGGACGGTCGAACACCCCCTCGGTACGGGAGGCAGTTATGTTCCCGACACCGTGATAGAGGAGGTCGACAGGAACATCGAGGACCTCGAATGGATCGCAAAAGACATGGTCCTCTCGGAAAATGTCCTCCTAATCGGCGAGGCCGGCGTCGGGAAGAACAAGCTCGAGAGCTACCTTGCCCACCTTCTCAGGGCCAACCTTCTCGTGATCGGCATGAGCGGGGAGACAAGGGTATCGGACCTCCTCACCTACCGGAGTTTCGGGGAGGAGGAGGCGGGGAAGACCGGGGATACGGCGACCCTCGGACTCAGGGCCCTTACCGACTCCGATCAGCTCTGGATGATCGTGCTTGACGAGGCGAACAAGGCCCAGCCCGGGGTCCTCGTCTCGTTCAACGATCTCCTCCAGGACCGGGTTGTCCGGCTGCCGGGTGGGGCGGAAAGTCCGGTCAGGGCCTCGATATTCGTGAACATCAACCCGAACCGGCCCCCCTACGAGGTGAACGACTTCTCCTTCGAGTTCATGGACCGGTTCTCCATTCACACGATCGTGCACCTCCCGACCGACCAGGCCGTGGAAGTACTCCGGAAGAAATACCCGGATGCGGACGAGGATTTCGTCAGGGACATAGTGGAAGGCTACTATGCACTTCACCCCCTCTATAGTGGCGGAGTCCTCTTCGAGCCTGTCACGATGCGGAACGAGGAAGCGGCGATCGAGCGCGGGCTCCAGTACCGGGATAACGCCTCCAACCTGATCGACCTGATATGTTCCTGTTATGGTGCCCGGGACGCCCGCGAACTCGATGCAGTCCGGGGCGCCCTCCAGGCCGCAGGATTCGACAGGAGCGTGCTTCCAGGTACAGGAGCCCTCGATGCGTTGCGGGAGTCGTGGGAGCAGGACCGGGGGAGCGAGGAGAAGGCATTCTCCCTCGCAGCCACGTACCGGGCTATCGGGAAGCCGACGTCATCTCTCCAAATCCTCTCCACGATGATCACCGGGGACTCAGAGCGGGACTGGGTCTTCCATCTCGGGAACGCGCAGATCCTGCTTGATTCCGACAAGGCCGGCGATGCCCTCGCTGAATTGCGGAAGGGATTCTCACCTGGAAGGGTGGTCCGTATGGGGGACCAGTCAAGGTACCTGGTCATCCGGCCTTCGGTCAGGATCACTCAGGGCCAACCCCGGATCTCGATCGAGGCGGCGAAAATCAGCACCGGCTGTGCCTCGCTCATCATGTCCGCCGGGGCGAGCCCGTTACGCCCGGCTTTCCGGCGGGCATCCGGAGAATTCCTCCTGACTTTTACCGACACGGATCACGGACTGGCAGTGTATGAGCAGGGTATTGATCAGCAATCCGCATCCCGGGATGACCGCCCCGTCCTTTCGCAGGATCAGGAGGGCTGTCTGCGGTGTGAAGCGAGCGCCGGGAATGTGCCGCTGGGAAGACTCGTCGAAGAATACCTGGCCCTTTCGCCATCAGGATCCGATTTCAGACAGCAATTCTGCAGGCTCCCTTCCCCGCCGTGGACCGGGATGTCAGTTGCAGGAGAGCAGATATGCCGTACGGTAACGGGGGCAGGCTGGACCATCCGGGCTGTCCTCGACAGCAGGACCGGGACCTGGGCCGTCGAGATTCTCGCAGGTGGAGCAGGACCGGGGCGCGTACCGTTCAGAATCAACTGGACAGGGAGCAAAGGTGGTCCGGGTCAGATCTCTCTGGAATCCTCAAATGGTGGAACATGTGCGGTACCCGCACCCGCCGACCCGTTCGTCCACCTCGGATTCAGCGTGCTTAACCGTACGCTCTTCATTGTCCTTGCGGACGAGGTCGTGTCAGAACTGCACACAAAGGGTATACCTGATAAAGGGGACGCTGAGGGTGTCGGATGGCGAATTCTCGCTGCTTCCGGATATTGGCCCGGAGTTCTCCGGCAACTCCACTCCGTACTTTCCTTCCGCGTACAGGAAATATTCAGGTACGCCCGCCCATTGCCCGGGTATACCGGCGCGGGGGCAGGCGACGTTGTGTATTCCATAGAGGAGGACTCGACAACCTCACCTGCCATACTCGAAGACATCGATGGGATGGGGCCCGGGATCTCAGACCTTAGTATAAGCGGCGAAAAAGCCGAAAGGGAAGGAAAAGGGGCATCGGACCGGTCGAAGTACAGGTTCGTAATCCCGTTCGCCCAGCTGGACGCCTGTGAAGAGAAACAGGCTGCAGCCTTCTCCCCCGATACCCAGGAATACCTGCGGGAGGTCCGGGGGTACCTTGCCCGTGCATTCTTCCAGAAGGACCAGCCCCGCGACCTTGCGTGGGAAGTGAAAGCCCGCGCGATCCTCGCCGGTTTTGTACCTTTCGCCGGACCTGTCGTGCCCGCAGCCGGGAATTCCCTGCTCAGCCGCGGGGATATCCTCGTCAGGACACGTGAAGGCGAGGACCATCACGATCCCACGAGGTCGGTGCTTGTAGTCGACTTCGTCGGCGAAGAAGCGGACAAGCCGGGGGGAGGTCGTTCTCCGCGGGTTCGCGGGTTCTGGCTCGCAGAGAAAAACCCGGTGGCAACAGGGTATCTTGACGAGATCGGGGACCGGTTCAGCCTGATCGCAGTTGCCGGGGACGATACGCAGGGACGTATCGTGCGCCGGCTGGCAGAGGCATGCCTGGGATCCGGGCACCCGTGGAAGTATTCACGCTCCGGGACCGCAGTCGATCCGGTGATACGGTTCGAGTGCAGCAGCCTGGTCGTCGAGCACCGCCCGATGTACCGGCAGCTCAGGCTCGAGGCCTGCCATGATGACAGAACCGGGGCGCTCTCGATCGAAGAGACAGGGTATCCGGCCGGGTCAGCGGTCGTTGATACCGGAGGTCGTGCGGTAACCAGGTGGCAGGGATCGGCGCTGGTGGATATCGCGTACGAGCCGGTTATGGAGGAGATCAGGGTAATCCTTGGGGATGACCTCGCGAAGTACCTTCAGGGGAGCGGGGTGATCGATGAGATGCCGTTCGCCGGGTCCGGGGTAATCATCAGGTTCATCCCCAGGTCAGTGGCAGAGGAACACTGTAGTGACGAAAGCAGTGTGATCGGGTAACCCTGCATGGAAAGTGTAGTGGGGGCTTGTCCTGGTACCGGATTTTTCTCTCTTTTTCGTTCTGCCCTGCTATGTGAATCGGATCTCTTCGACTATTTTATGCCGGAAAACCTGTCAGACATTCCAAGTATCCTGTCACGCATCTCCCAGGACTTTATGACACCCCGGACGGGAATTTCCCCGGTGCCTTCCTTGTCCCCCACGAGTCCGCCTGAGAGGATGAGGAGAGTCGAGAGTCCGAAAAGCCGCGATACCGGACCCTGCACAACCCTGACCTCTGTAATTGTCTCGTAAGGGATTACTGCGATCTTCCGGAATAATACCCCGCGTTCGAACGTGAGAGCATCCTTCGTGAACCGGTATGTCATCGACTGCCAGTACCTGCGGATCCAGACGATAGCGAAAACTATCGAAAGCAGGACGATTACGGTGATCTCGAGAGCAATTGGCGATTTTTCAGCCAGGATCATTGGAATCAGCCACCAGAAGATTCCGCCCCAGACGAGGACGAGGAGGTATACCATATAGAGGAGGCGGAGCCTTGGCGAGGGGCGAAACTCCCAGTCCCCCGGGGGGTTCCCACGAGGAAATCCACCAGTTGGTTGTTTTGCGCCGGCTTCCCTGGATTCCGACATGACGTCCCGGGGGTTATGCACCCTTCTCCGTCAGGCATACCCACCGGTCATAGAGCGGGTCTGCCGGGTTCTCGAAGATCTCGCATCCCCGCCCGACCCACCCGGCGACCAGCCGGACCTCGGGCTCCGTCCCGACCGTGATAAGAGCGTTGTCCGTGAGAGAGAGGAAGGAGCGGGTGATAGTCTCCCAGAGTTTCTGGTTGAACTGGTTTATCTCCCCGAACATGAGGCCGATCCCGTAGGGAGCATGGGGCACGTACTGATCTGCCCGGGTCGCATCGATGCACATGGTCTCCTCCGGGGCGAGCCGGCCTGTTGCGAGCCCGAGCGAGAGGAGGGAGGCATCGTTGTCGTACGAGAGCGGTGAATACCTCAGTCGGCGCAGGACGTGCGACCCGACGCCTGAACCGCATCCGCAGTCGAGGCACACTCCCCCCGGGAGGTCTCCCCATACACGCCGGACCAGTCCTTCGACCATTCCCGGTCTGGAGGAATTCATGTCCTCGATGGCCGGGGCAACTGTCGAGAGAATTTCCCTGCTGAAATACTCCCGTACAGAAGCAGCCCAGGTGGCCCGGTCCTCCTGGTAGATCTCGCCAAGCGTCTCCTCGAAGCGGTCGAGGACATTTATACTGGGTTTTCTCAGGTGAAACGTCCCTGCGATCCAGGTCTCGCCATCCCCCAGGGCGAGGGCAACCGGGGTCTCCTCCTCATCGATGAGCAGTCTCCCCTGGTCCCCGGGCAGCTCTGTCAGGGCCTCCGTGAACCTCATCTCGGTGAGTGAGGCAAAAGACGGTTCTATAAACCTCAGGTTCGCGGTCCCAAGAATTTCCGCGGCTGTTGCGATATGGGCCATCATGCACCGTACTTATGTGACTTGTTGATAAGGTCAAGGATGACCGGCATGAGCGACTTACCCCTGATACGTGTCAGTCCGCCTTCCGCACAGGAGATCTCGTCGAACCGGCCGACCGAATCGACCCTGACCACTTCGCCCGCGATGACCAGCGGGACAGGGTCGGCGCTATGGTCCTTCACCGTGCAGGGTGTGCTGTGGTCGGCGCAGACGACGAGCAGACAACCCGGGAGATTTGCCAGCGGGGCAACTGCGGTATCCAGCCTGCTGATAAAATCCCGCTTCTCCTCGGCTTTCCCGTCATGGCCTGCCTCGTCCGCACCCTTGATGTTGAGCAGGACGAAGTCGTACGTCCCGAGCGCTTCAACGGCAGCCGCCACCTTCCCCCCGATATTGCTCGTCGCGGACCCGGTCGCACCCGGAACGGGGATAT
>JAJRBP010000028.1 GCA_028679405.1 Methanoregulaceae archaeon
ATGCCGGCCAATCCCGGAAAGACCGGGAGTCCGGGCGGGGAAATTCTGCGAAGCTCACCTCAGCGAGCGGATGCTCCGCCCTTCCGGCCGTAGCAGGAGACCGACATGCAGTACACAAGTACAAGCCAGGGATACCAGCGAGTGCCAATCAGCATTACCAGGAATGAACAATCGATCCTCTCCGACGGTTACCGTTTTTCCGGATCGTCCGGTGACCATACGTTAAGACCGGGAGCCCCGGATTATCGCCGCACCGCAAAAGATCCAGGCCACGATGCAGGTGATCGCCCGTGACCCGCGGTCATCCGGCGGTCCGGGCAGTCGAGGAGGCGATCGGATACGCAGAGCGGAACGGGTGGCGGGTCATCACGGTCGGGGCCGGGCAGCTCCCGTGCGATTTCATGGCGATCGACGGGGACCGGATCACTCTCGTGAAAGTGCGCCGGGTCCGGTACCGAGGTGAGGACATTTCCAGATCCTGCGGGCAGGAGATCGAAGACCTTCGTGCGGCAGTGTTTCCGGCCGGCCGCGAGCTCTGGGTCAGGGGACCGGACCGCACGTGGTACCGGTATGCCGTTCTGCAGGACCAGGTAGTCCGGGTCCGGGAGGAGGCCATTACCAGAAACAAGCAGTGAAGTACCGGATGACGACAGATCACACTTAATCTCACCACTTCACGACCTTGCTCTTCCGGACCTGCCGCCCGGAAAACCATCCCACGGTCCGGCCGACCAGGTGCGTGAAGATGCTCACCCGTGCGTCCGAGTAGTACCGGCGACCGGGCTCGAACCAGCCGTGTTCCTTCCAGTACTTGTAGTCGGCAGGGGACTCCTTTTCGAGCCCGAGGAACGATGCCCGCTGTGCGTTGAACACGATCACGTCCATGACCGGGGGCGGCGACTCCTTCCCTGACAGGATCGCCTGGTGGAAAGCAATCGCCGCCGCCGCGAGCTGCCACTTGTGCAACTCTCTCGTGCGTGCGGGAAGCTCGTCAAATTGCGTGACGAGCCCGACTTTTGCGACGACCTCGAAACCCCAGATGCGTGCGACGAGGTCGAGGTACTTCAGCACGTCCTTCTGGCCGATCGCTCCGGCGGTGGTGAGCAGGAGCGCCTTCTTCCCGAAAAAACGGGGCCGGTGGAAGATGTAGGAGAGCCGGTCGACGAAGGTCTTCATAAGGCCGGTGACGTTCATGCCATACACCGGGCTGGCAAAGATCACCCCATCGGCAGAATGCAGTTTCGCCTCGATCTCAGGTGCATCGTCCTTCCGCGGGCAATGCTCTTCCCCCTTCACGAAACACTGGAGGCACCCGGTGCACTGGGCGAGGTCCGCATCCCGGAGCATCAGGTACTCGAACTCCACGTCCCCGCCCGCCTGCATCGTCTCCCTGATCGCCTCGGCCGCACGCCACGTGTTGCCCTTCCGCGGGCTCCCCATCACCACGAGCACCTTCATACCGGATACTCTCCCGCTTTTCCTGCAATGAAGGTATCCTTTCCACGTCCGTGGGAATGAATATCCACGATGGGGAACCGAAGGTTGCGACCGCATCGGCGATGGCAGAACGCATCGGAGGATCTTCCCCGGCCGCTGCTTCCGGCTATGGAAAAAAAGGAGCTGTCAGGTCTACGAAAGCGTCCAAGCGGTGTCGTTCACCCAGGTGGGGTTCATGTTCCCCGAGTCATCGACCGTCCGGGTCGAGATCTTATGTTCGGTCCCGGGGAGCAGCCCCGAGATCCCGGTTCCCGAGGTGACATGCCCGTCATACTGGTCGTCGATGAAATACCACACGTACGCATAATCTGCATCCGGGGGAACCGTCCAGGTCCAGTCGACAGAGGTCTCGGTAACCGTCGTCTCATGGAGGTCGGTTATCGTCTGGGGAGGCACGGTGTCGTGCGGCGGGGCTGTCCAGGCGCTCGCGTTCACCCACGTCTGGTTCACGTTCCCCGAATCGTCTACCGTGCGGGTGGACAGGGTATTGTAGGTTCCGGCCCTGTCTTCGAGATACGAGATGTAGCCCTGGGGTACTGCCTGGTAGTCCTGCGCGAACACGCCGTTCATGTAGAGCTGGACGTGGTTGAAGTCGGCGTCCGGCGGAGCCGTCCAGTCCCAGGTGATATACCCGGGCTCATAGGAAGTGTTGTGGATACCAGTGAGACCCTGCGGGGGAGTGGTGTCCCCTGCAGACGGTGCGGTCCTCGCGGTCGCATTCACCCATGTCCTGTTGAAGTTCCCCCTGCTGTCGACAGTCCGCGTCCCTATCTCGTACCCGGTGCCGGGTGAGAGGCCGGTCGCGGTAAAAGCCTGTTCCCCACGGAGGACGTTCTTCCGGAGGATACCGTCGATGAAGACCTGTACCGCGTAAAAGTCCGCATCGGTCGGATCGGTCCATTCCCACGTGATGGACCCGGGGTTATAGGTGGTGTTCCGGAGGAGCCGGACGGAAGACGGGGGAGTCGTCGAGGGGTCGTACCTCATATTCTTTGCAAAGTCCCACCCGGCAAGGACGTTCGGCTGCCAGCGCCAGACGATCGCCTTCACATCGAGGGTGACCTCCTCGAGCTGCCCGGCCCCCGCCTGCGTCGCTTCAAGGGGATCGTACGCCTGCCTCACCCCCGTAACAGTAATCCCGACCAGGTCCATCGCGTAGTGCGTGCCCGGCTGCCTGAACGTGATCGAGCCGCTCCTGTAACTCGTCCCGAGGGCAGCTGCGAGCATGAGTCGCGGCGATGCTTCATCTGGCGGTTTCACGACCTTCAGGGACACCTCCGCCCGTCCCCCGGATGATCCGCCTCCCGAAACGCCCCCTTCGCTCGTAATCGCCTGGGAAAAGCCGTTCATATCGCACGCATCCAGGTACCCGGGTGTCGACCCGCACCCCTCAGTGATCCCGGGGATCCGCAGGTATCCGCGGACAGGCGCCGCGGACGCCATGCAGCCGGTCATCAACAGGAATGCGAGAGCTATGCACCCCGCTCCGAAGGCACCGTTCCATCCTGAAAGACTCATCTTTCACCTCCAGCCGTCTAAAAGTTACGGGGGAGAGCCTCAGGCGGCCGAGTTCGTACCCACGTTCCATCCGGTCTGAACTGTCCCGTACTTCCACCGGATCTTCCCGAAACTGAGCCTGACCACCTCGAGGTCCTCGCCAACGCCCGGCTGCACAGGGTCCAGTGGATCATAGGACTGTGACACACCGGTGATGACCACGTTGTTGAGCGTTATCGTGTAGCCCTGCCCGGATTTCTTAAAGACGATGGTCGCAGTCTGGGTATTCTGCCTGTTGGCGGCGAGGAGGAACAGTCGTGGTGTCGCCTTGTCGACCGGTTTGGTGATCGTGAGGTTGAAATATGCTCTCCCTGTTCCGCCACCGCCTCCCGAAGAAGCTGGATCTGCCGCGACCTCATGGGAAAAACCCAGAATCTCGGAATAGTCCTCGTACGGGGATACCGTTCCGGCCCCCTGCGTGGCTGTGCCGATCTTGATATACCCCTGTACGAGCCCGGGATCTGCGGCGGATACCCCCGCGGTCCCAAGCATTCCGATGACAAGACTGATGACGATAATCCATGTAACCTTCATACCGCACTCCCGGGAGATCGGCAGGAGTAGCTGATGTTCAGGTGCCCTCCCCCCAGACTCTCGATGTGATTTTTTTCTTCGACGTAAATGATAAGCTTTATCTTTTGAATCCGGCGCCGTCACGAAAACGGTCTCTCACGGAAAGTAGTGCCTGGCTGGAATAACAGCCGGATCAGGCAAGGAGAATAAAAGGCTATAAAACCGCTTGTTTTCTCTTTCCGCATCGATTTTTCACACCTGGAGGACCTGTAAATACCACCGGGACAGCAGGTTATATACCTTTATCATCTCGTTCGGGAATATCACCCGCTGAGAAGCTCCTGTCATGTCCCCGGTACGATCCCTTCATTTCGCGCTCGCCGGGGCATTGCTGTTCTGCCTGCTTTCGGTAGTGCTCGCGCCGGTATCGGCCGCACCCACTGTTACCATCAGCCCTTCCGTGCCGGTTATCATGCCTGGACAACCTGTCATCGTGATGATCCGGAACCTGACCGACGGCTCGCGCTTCGTTTCCACGATCGATGTCCAGGCAACAACCACGCCGGGGTCCCCGTTCCGGTATGGCCTGAATAACCTTGCCGTTCCCTTCGACCTGAAAAAAAGCGTCCTGTCCGTCCAGCTTTCGAACGTCATGAACGGCCGGGCATGCCAGGTAACAGTCACGAAGGGGGACGTGACCGTCACAAGGAAACAAGCCGCAAAAAAGGGGAAGTGGAATACAAAGTTCACCGCG
>JAJRBP010000088.1 GCA_028679405.1 Methanoregulaceae archaeon
CGCCTGGGTGGTGGCCCCGCCTCCAGAGAAGCTGACGACCGGGTTTTCCGTGTACCCGCTCCCCCCGTTCGTCACGAAAACGGTTGCGACGGATCCACCGGAAATTCCTGCAGATGCGCTCGCGCCGGTTCCCGTGGCATCACTTATTGTGACTGTGGGGGCGGATGCGTACCCCGTTCCACCTGCCGGGTACGAAGTTGTATCCGGGATCGCGACCGGAAGATACTGGCCTATATTATTCTTGCTCGCGGCGGTCAGACCGGGCAGGCCATTGATAAATTTTCTGATCCCGCCGTTGAAGGGGCCGGTTATCCCTGCTTCTGCAGAGGCGCCGGTCCCGGTGGGATCAGTGATCGTGATCCTCGGAGCGGTGTAGTTTGTTCCCCGGTTGGTAACCCTGATGCTTGTGATCCTGCCACCAGTGACTGTTGCCGTGGCGGTTGCGCCGGTTCCGGTATAGTACACGTCGGTGATCCTCACGACCGGAGCAGTATACCCGGAACCCCGGCTCAGCACGGTGATGTTCCCAACCCTCCCCCTCGGCATCGGACTGTTCGCATAGTTCGGATACGGGCCGAAATAGTGCGGCACTCCGCCGGGATCCATCACAGGAACCGCATCTGTTGAACTTCCCGGACTCACAGCCTTTTCATACATCGCCCTGAAGCGATCTGCAGCGGCCTCTCTCTCGGCCTGCGTCACACGTTTTCCCTTAAGGGTAAACGCGGGATTTGCTGCATTCGTTGAACGGGCGATGAGTTCCGCGGCATCGGCCGCTGAGGGCGTTGTCGTTCCGGTTACATCGATCGTAGGTCTCGCAATATTCGATCGTTGCAGCATCGTCTGACTCGCCTGGGCACTCACCTCCGGGGGCGAGATATTTACTACGGCATTGTGCGCAGATTCTCCTAATGGCGATACATTATCCGCATCTGCACAGACCGCATAGGTCAGGCAGGCAATCGCGATAGCAAGAAACAACAATCTTGCGAGTGAATTTCTTTTCACTATCCAAACCTCCTTCGTCATATGCTGCCGGCGTCCAGGACCGGGGGAAAAATGGACGGGTTTTTCTTCACACCTGGATGTAAAAATGTTGGCTTTGAGGAAACCGTTAGCATGGTTTCCTGAGGATTTGACCTGCATGGATATGGCATAAAAACGGCCCATAAAAGAAAATCAGGAAAAGTATTTTATATTCCCAATGCCTTTAAGATAGATTCTGTCTCGACTGGCTTTTAAATCGTTCAGTCCTTTCAACACCCTATCGGGAGTATTTGCCGGCGGATCTAGTCAAATGTCTGATTCAGGAATCCCGGCAGGAAATTTTCAGAAGGAAGCCGGTTTATCATGGGGGAATCCGAAGCCTGCAGTCTGCCCGGATTTTCTTACAGCCCCTGGCGTGCCCGATTACAATAATATTTATACCACGTCGGACGATTGACATTTCATCACGATCCCCGAAGCGGGTCAGGCAAGGGAACTGTGTTTCACAGATGTTTTTCGAGCCTTTTTCATTTCCGAACGATGAAAGCCGCATCCAGTGCAGATCCAGGGATGAGGGTAACGAATGGTGGATGGATAAGTCCGGGCAGTAGTGAATGAGTTCCAGGCACGAATTCCATTTTCCAGGGCTGGTCTTCCGGAACCTGGTGAACAGGCCGTACCGGACTATCGTCTTTGTTTTCTCATTCGCCCTCATCGCAGCGACACTCTTCTCGTCACAGTACCTGATGAGCGGGGCACGGGAGAGCCTCGATGAGGGAGTCTCGCGGCTCGGGGCGGACATTCTCGTAGTACCTGAGGACTACGCGGCTGCAGGACAGAGTGTGATGATGACGGGCGAGCCGAACACCTTCTTCTTCGAAGATTCCGGGTACCGGAAAATATCCGGACTTCCGGGAGTGGCGAGGGCCAGTCCGCAGATCTATATCGCCACACTTTTCGCGTCATGCTGCGCGGCTCCTGTCCAGATGGTGGCGATCGATCCGGAGACCGACTTCACTGTTTCTGTCTGGCTGAAGGAGAACCCGGGAGTAACCCTCGGGAAGAACGATATCATCATTGGAAGCGGGGTGATCCAGGACACAGGGAGAGACCTCCAGTTCTACGGACATACGTTCCATGTCGTCGGCCAGCTCGCACGGACCGGGATGGGGGTCGACAACTCGGTCTTTGTCAGGTTCGAGGATGCGTATGTGATGGCCGGGGAATCGAGGCAGAAAGCCGCATCGGCACTTGTAATCCCGAGGGACAGGGTGTCTGTTGTGCTCGTGAAAACGGATCCCGGCAGGTCGGCGGTCTCGGTAGCGGACGAGATCCGGAGGGCCGTCCCCGGGACAAGGACGATCGTGCGGGAGGGCCTTCTCGATGCGGTGAGCGGACAGCTGGAGGCTCTTACCCGGCTCCTCTACGGTTCGACCGTCGCCATCGCGGTCGTGTCGGTCCCGCTTCTCGGGGTGATCTCCGCCATGGTTACCCATGAGAGGAGACGGGAGATCTCGCTTCTTCGTGCGATAGGTGCGAAGAAGAGCTTCGTCGCCCGCATTGTGCTTGCAGAAACCCTCTCGCTCGCCGTCACCGGAAGCCTCGCGGGTATCGGGTCCGCAGCAGTGATCCTCGCGGGGTTCCAGGATTTCATCAGGATAAGCCTGGAAATTCCTTTCACGACCCCTTCGGCAGCAGCGATGATCGCGGACGGGGGGATCGCCCTGCTCCTCCCGGTTGCAATCGGAGGGATCTCCACCCTCTACCCGCTCCTCCTCGTGACACGTTCGGAGCCGTACGAGACAATCCGACGGGGGGAACCATGATAGAAGTTCTTGGGGTGACGAAGTCCTTCCGTGGTCCGGGCAGGGAGGTGCGGGCAGTCGACGATGCTTCCTTACACGTCGGAAAGGGGGAATTCGTCCTGATCCTTGGCAGGTCCGGGAGCGGGAAATCCACCCTCCTCGGTCTCATCGCAGGTCTCGTCCGACCGACCAGCGGCTCGGTCCGGATAAAAGGAAACGACATCGGGCTGTTGTCTGACAATTCGCTCGCGGAACTGCGTGCAAGGGAGATCGGGTTCGTTTTCCAGTTTTCAGGGCTTCTCCCGACACTGCCGGCGCTCGAAAACGTCCTGGTGCCCACCCTCCTCTGCCGGGGCGGACCCGGTACCAGGTCACGGGCGAGAGAAATTCTCGCAAGGGTCGGACTGACGGAGCGTGAGGATGCCTATCCCGCTACCCTCTCGAGCGGGGAGATGAAGCGGGTGGCGATCGCCCGTGCGCTCATAAACGGTCCTTCACTCCTCATCGCCGACGAACCTACGGGAGATCTCGATGTCGACACCGAGTACGAGATCATGGACCTCTTCAGGCAGCTGAACCTGGAAGGGATGACGATTGTGATGGTCACCCATAACCCTGACCTCGCGTGTTTTGCAACACGTCTGTACGTGATGGACAGGGGTAAGCTCGGCCTGGAACCTGGACCTTTCCCTGCGAAGGATCGGGAACCGGGGAACGCGGCTGCAGGGGCGCCTGACGATGAATGACCGGATGAGTCTGTTCCCTTACATCCTTGCCGGGTTGAGGAATAAGCCGGGCCGCAACATCGCGACGGCTTTCTGTTTCGCCTTCATCGCCGCCAGCATTTTTTCCGGTCAGTACCTTCTTGCAGGAGCGGCCGGGGGTATCGGCCAGGGGATCTCGCGTATGGGCGCGGACCACCTCGTCGTCCCGGTCGATTATATGGCGCTGATGGGAGGCAGGGGACCTGACAACACGATCCCGATCGTGAGGGCCGAACCTTCTGTATTCCGTTTCAACCGGAGCATCATGGATACCATCGGGAGGGCCCGGGGCGTATCAGGAATGAGCCCCCAGCTTTACGTGACGACAATGTACGTGCCTGCGCTCGCTCCGACACCGATAGACGTCTACGGCATCGATCCGGACACGGATTTTACCATTCTTCCATGGCTGGAACACCCGCCCGAACACCCGCTTGCTTCCGGGGAGGTCTTTGTCGGACATGGAATAAAAGGCGAGGTCTCGTCCAGTATCAACCTTAACCGGCATCATTACACGATCGCAGGCAGGCTCGATCCCACTCAGTCGGGAGCCGACACTACCGTTTTTCTCAGTCTCGGCGACGCATATGATCTCGCCGCGACAGAAGGGACACTTCCTGCGTCGGCTCCCCGTATCCTCCCGGGATCCGTCAATGCAGTACTCGTCCGCATGGGTCCGGAAGCAGAACCCGATGTGGTCGAGGCCGATATAAGGAGATTGGTTCCACCCTCGTCCGCTGCCGTGATCGGGAGGCATTTCTCACTCGATCCAGTCTCCAGGGATATTCAGGATCTTTCAGGGGTAGTGAGTGCAATCTCTGCGATCGTCGTCCTGGCCGCATTCCCATTGATAGCATTGATCTCGGCGATGGTCGCCCACGAACGCCAGCGGGAGATCGGGCTCCTCTCTGCGATGGGTGGGAAAAGACGGGTGATCCTCTTCCTCGTACTTTCAGAATCGCTGGTGCTCGCTGCAGCGGGGGGGATAGCGGGTATTGGTGGGGGGCTCCTCACCATCGCCCTCCTGGATGCACCGGGGTTCCTCGGAAACGCAGTTCCCGTAACTTTCATCATGCCGTCAGCGATGGAGACCCTGGTCCTGGCCGGATTTGCGATGTCTGCAGTCGTACTTATCGCGGTGGTCTCCTCGCTCTACCCTGCCTTCAGGATCAGCAGGATGAGCCCGTACGATGCGATACGGAGTGGAGGGTGACGGGGCACCGGTCGTCCGGCCAGGGCGGGGCAGGATAGAGACGTGGTGCACGAAAAGGAGGATTCCCTGGCCTGGACAAATTCTTCCAGGTCGGAGGATTCATCCGGGTATACTTCTGGGACTCGGGGAAGATTATGAAGGATGCATCCCGGTATACTCCCCAGGACTCAAGGAATACCATGAAGGATGCATCCCGGTATACTCCCCAGGACTCAAGGAATACCATGAAGGATGCATCCCGGTGTACTCCCGGGACTTGAGGAATACCCTGAAGGTTACAACCCCGGTATACTCCCGGGACTTGAGGAATACCCTGAAGGATGCAACCCGGCATATTCCCGGGACTCAGGGAGCACCCTGAAGGATGCAACCCGGTACACTCCCGGGACTTAGGGAATACCCTGAAGGATCCATCCTAGTATCCCCCTGTCCTCCCGTTCCTTCCGTGCGATGGTCGTGAGCCGTTCCTGCTCGAGTCGGAGAGTGGCAACGGGCTTGTCGAGGGCCGGTTTGACCTCCTGGTTGAAGTTCGAGACAGTTCCAATCTCCTCGATCCGCCCTGTCAGCGCCCGGTACCCGGCGGCGTCCTGTTCGAGGGCACCGGCCGCCTGGGCGTCCCCTCCGGCAAAGAACCTGACAACCGGATTCCGGTTCCTGATCCTGTCCTGTTGGACAAAAGAATCGTCGGCGATCCTGCTGATACCTTCGGAAATTTTATCAAGCTCGATCCATGTCGTCGTACCGGGGGCGGTTACGGTAGCGACCAGGTGGATCGTGGATGCGGCGACACGTATGCGGTTATCCTGTCTCATCTGCTCCAGGCGATCTCCGGAGTACTCCATGAGGTTCTCGTCGAGCTGCATCTCCATCCGGCGGGCCGCATCTTCGATCATGGCCAGGTCGTCCGGGATGTCGTCACCAGGACTTTCCGAAGGACCGGATATGTGAAGGACCGTGCTTTCGGATCCTATGGAATTGCGGCCGGGTCCGTCCGGGACAGGATCATCTGCCGATACTGCGAGTATGACGAGAAGGAAGACCAGTAGTACCATGATCAACCGAATGCCCGTCTTTCCCTGACCCCTCCCATGAACTGACTGCGCCCGGATCCGGGTCTTCACGAATCTCCCCTGATTCGCAAACCCGGGAAGGGACGATTGCCCCGGAAGCTGAACCGCTTCAGAGGCCGGTGCCCGTATTTTCACCATGTCACCAGCCTTTCTAATGCTGAACCATTTGTATTTATGCCCTGCGATGAAAATTACAGATATGCGATCCCTCCTGTTCCTTGCCTGTAGCGTCATCCTTGTCGCCGTCCTGGCATGCGGGTGTACCACGAATACCGTTCCACCAACTGTAACGACTGCGACCTCCACACCGACACCTCTGCCGGTGACAACATCGGCGAGTGATCAGCTGCTGACCGGCCAGTGGACGTTCGTGGCAGCGATCGTGGACAACAGTGCTCCGAGGATCACGAACAACAAGGTCTCACTCGCCTTTTCAGCGGACGGCACCCTCTCAGGAAATGCCGGGTGCAACAACTACAATGCGGCCTACACCCTGACCGGGGAGCACAACGAGTTCGGGAAAACCATCGTCATCGGTCCGCTGGGGACGACGAAGATGAACTGCCAGGGGAAGATGGAAGACGAGCAGACATACCTGCTCGCCCTCAAACGTGTCACCTCGTACACGGTGGCCGGGAACAAGCTGACCCTGACCATTACCCCGGGGAACATGCTCGCCTACGAGCGGGCGAAACCATCGTAGGCTGTGTGGAATTCCCCCGGGCTGCCAGAAAAAACCCTGGCCGGGCCACCCGGACAAGGCTGGATTGGAAAGGCGGATTAGCGCCCCAACCTGGAAAATGATAACCCTGTTACGGGGGTCCGATCCGGGTGGTGCATCAGCCAACCTCGGAGATCCCATGTCATAAGGATATCCGATCTCCGATTTTTTTAAATAATTCCGCTCATATGAGTAGTGCGTAGCATCCTGGTGGTGTGATGTCTGCTCCGAATGGGAGGAATGATGATGGAACTTAGATTATTCCCTATGTGTGAGAGGGTGTACTATGTGCGGCGGCTGCCTCAGGAATCATAGGGTTGGAATCCAATGGTCAGGTGTTTGAGATGAATGTGCGGTTATCCATTGTTGTTATTGCGATTATCGCCGGTGTATGCATTTCCGCTGGATGCACGGGGAATACCTCCCCGGGAACTACCCAGACGCCGGTTGTAACGACAACACAACTGCAGACGCCGTCCAGGATCCCGACGGCAGCCGTTCCTGCAGCAATGCTTCGGGACATGGCCTCGCTCGACCAGGCGTACATACCCGTGCTCGCCCTTACGACCCAGAACGACGCGGGCAATTCAAGAAAAGCGATTGATACCCTGATGGGAAGATGGGCTATCTTCAATAGTACCTACTATCGCGCCATGCCGGGCGACCCTATGTGGTCCTCCGACTTTCAAAGGGTGAACACGACAATTTCGTCTGCAAACCGCTTGATTGCCCAGGGGAACCTGACCGGGGCGCATACCGAACTGGAACAGTTCCGCTTGATCATGCTTGACCTCCGGACGAGGAACCATATCGACTACTTCATCGACAAGCTGACACTTTTCCACGCGCCGATGGAAGAGATCGTGCTCGCGGCCCAGAACAAGGCACCCGAAGAGGTGGACACCGGGACGATCAGGGAGATATACCCGGCGGCGGTTATGGCGTGGAACGCCGTGAAGGGTGCGGAGATCGATGCTGCGCTCTTCGACCTCAACGAAACCCAGGCAGCAAAGATTCGAACACTGATCAACAACGAGACCGCTGCGCTGGACACTCTCGGCACAGCCCTGAAAACGAATGACAGCGCTTTGATCGGGAATGTTTCCGTTGCGATCAAGGGGCCATTTTCCACACTTTTTTCAGCTTTCGGGAAATTCCCCGGATGATAACCTGAAATCCTTTTTTTTACTGTATACCGATCGGCGAGGCCCACTCCCGGCTTCTGGGAATATCCTGCAGGTATTTTTGAATATTCCGTCCAGGCTGGAACCTGTCATTCCGGCCGATCGGGTCGTCATTTGCCCGGGATGGATGATCCTGATTAGGACACTATGGCGAGGCGCACTTGAATGTTAATGGTCCTAAAAAGGAGATGCCAGATACCGGATGGTACCGGCACGTTATGTTGTTCCGGCGGCTGCGACCTGGTCTTTCACAAAGAACAGGAACAGCCCGACAATTACGATAATGGCGCCGAGCAATTCCAGCCCCGGTAACGTCGTGGTCCTGCACGGATGATCGGCAAGCCTGCACATCCCGATAATTACCGTTGGCGTGAGAATTGCGAACAGACCGAGCGCCACGTCGATGACCCCGAGGATCTGCCTCGTCTCGCGCGTACTCCTGAAGAAGAGCACGATGCCGGTGAGAGCCACGAGGGCGCCGATTCCGTTCTCAGCCCTGGCGGAATATCCACAGGTCATGGGCAATTTCATCCCGGCCTTCGTCTCTACGAAAGAGCCCTGTACCTCACAGACCGGAAAGATGTACCAGCTCATGAGGGCGAGCAGCACTCCGAGGATGATCAGTAACCCACCGATACCTTTGTATCCCGTTTCTGAAACCATTTGTTCCAACTCCTAGATGAACCAGGTTCCAAACTTCACATCTCCCCCGCCTTTCATGCGACGGTTGTTCCATGGCCGCGATTGTTACCTTTTCTCTTTCGGCAAGCACACGCGTCCGCCGTCGCCAGGTCGATACCTTCGGACAAGTGAGACTAGGAGGATAAGTGCAGGTCCGGGATTATAAATGTTGCGTTATATAAATGGCCTGATTCTGTCCTCCGGGCCAGGGAGTCAACAGGTCACTGCCCCACGGCAGTTTACCTCCCGGGCTCGCACTTGTCAGCGCTTCTCAGGCATTTCACGAAATTCCGGTAGAATCGCCAGTGTAGTGCGAAGTGAACGAGCACGAGGGCTGCGAAGACGAAGCTCCACACGTCATGCATGGTGATCCACTGGTCGCGTACGAGGCCGAGGAAAATCCTCGATCCGGCCCCTGCTCCCGGCCCGGACCGCTGGGAAGGATGAAATAAATCACCAGTCCCGAGATAAGGGACGGAATGAAGGTGACCAGCGAGAAGATATCAATGAGGGCGTTGACCTGAACTCTCTTCATAGTACCCCCCGTTGGTATCCTTTCGAGAAGAAAAAAAAATGAACTGCGGACGAGTGGCGTGTGAACGCCACCAATCGATCCGCCGGCTACCGCCGCAATCAGGAGGTCGGGCAGTTCCCGCAGGACCCGTCCCGGAGGCGGGTCTGGTTCCTTGTCCGGTCCTGGTCCTGCGTGCCTGCGAGGTCGCATGACCTGGTCCGGAGCATCTGCCCGTTCCCCTGACCGTTTACCTGGTTCCCGCTCTGCGCGGTATTCTGCGATCCGTACATGAACTGTTTCTGTGTGGCAGTCTGGTTGCCGCTGCACTGGAACTGGTGTTCGGCATTCTTACCGTACTGGCACATGCCCTGCACACCGGTGCCGGCTGTGTCAGTTCCCTGCGCACTTCCATTCCCGTTCCCGCTGCCCTGTGACCCGGCCGCAAGTACGGCGGCTGGGACCACCATGAGGGCGATCAGGGCGCATATCGCGATTTTCCGAAACATTGTTTTTTTCACTCCTTCGTCCCGGCATGGAGGCCACCTCTTTTCCGGTGGGTGCCGGTCCTGCATATCCGGTCGACCCGGGGTAATAACCCGTTTTTCGCACGGGAAGCTACACATCAGGATCAATGGTGGGGGGGTGGGTTACCTCAAAGTGCGGTCTTAAATAACGGGAACCCGAAATCCAATCACCAGATCATGAAGGCCCTTGCAGTGATCGTCGTTCTCCTGGTTGTCTCAATCGGAGTCATCCCGGTTGCAGTACCGGATGTTCCGGATGGACAGGTCTCCACGGTCATTTCGCAGGGCAACGGGCTCCATCGCGGGCCGGGGATCGGACAGAACGGGCAGCCCGGGGAAGCACACCGGTACGGGCCCCCTGAAGGACGGGGCCCGGCGCAGGGTCAGGCCCGCCACGGGCAGGGGCGGAACGCGGCGGAATGCGCCCGGGAGGAGATGAGACGCGACCCTACCGACCGGGACCTTCTCACATTGATCAGGCGATACCGGCTCGGAGGGTACCGGAGGATCTTCGGGAAAAATGTCCTCGACCACGAGAAGAGACGGGCGCTCCACGATATCATCGTCAGGAACCCGGGGATCGACCTCCAGGCACTTTCTCTCCTGACCGGAATACATCCGGGCACGCTCCGGTATCACCTCGACCAGCTGGTCAGTCTCCGTAAGATCGCCGTCCTCGAGGTCGGGGGTGTATTCCGTTTTTACGAGAACCACGGCAGGTTCGACCAGAGACAGAAGAAGGTCATCGCACGGCAGTGGTACGCGACGACCAGGAAGATCCTCGACCTCATCAAGGTATACCCCGGTATCTCGCGGGGGGAGATCGCCGACAGGGTCGGGATCTCGGGGCCGTCGGCAACCAGGTGGCTGAAACAGTTCCTCTCCGAGGGGATCGTCCGCGAGATCCGTGACGGCAGGTTCTCCAGGTATTATATTACAGCGGCGTAATAATGTCCTCTCTTTCGCGAACTTTCCTGGTGTAAGTAACCGTTTCCGCTTTGTGATAGTCCCGTATTCCCCGGGCTGATACTCCGGCCCCAGGGAAAAGTTGGCATTACCGTTGCATCCACCAGGCATGCAGTCATATCCTGTTGGATAATCCTGGCAGAAAGCGAAGTGAGATGAAAGACAGGGTCAGGAAAAGGATTATATATGGAAAAGGTGCATTCCCCCACCGGTGGATACAGATGCCATCGTTTGCGTGCAAGGACATAGGGATGACCTGCGGGTTTGAGACGAATGCGCCCACAGAAGCAGAACTGATGAAGAAGATCGCGGAACATGCGAAGACCGTTCATTCGATGGAGACGGTCCCGCCCGACGTCATGGCGAAGATCAGGAAAGCGATAAAAAAATAACTTCTTTTATCACGCAATCGTGAATCATTTCCCTCGGAGAAGGGTTGGACCAGGGTACATAAGAGATCGGCCCGATCCTCTATGCGGGAGATCCGGAGTGAGACCCCCGCCTGCCTGTTTGTCTCCCTTCGGGATATGGGCTTTACTCAGTTTCCTTACTCCCCGCATCCTCCGGATGGCGCCGGCCCGCATCCCCCTTTCGTCCCCGCGGTATCCCCGGCAGCCGGACCACCGTCGCCCCACCCAAACCCGGCGACGACATGCGTGGCGACCTGGTGTGCGTACACCGAAAACATCTCGTCAGGCACCTCGTCTATCCCGAACGGGAGGTCCAGGTTATAGACAAGGTATGCCCGGATGATAACCGGCTTCAGGTCAGGCAACACACCGGTCATCATCCTCGATGAGCAGTTGATGAAGCAGCCCTCGATCGCGATCACCTTCTCCGCCCTGCGGACAAGGTTCCGCTGGCCCGTGTCTTTCGTGAACGCGCCACCCAGGCAGATCCGTACGGTCCCGTCCGGTGCGAGCCGGTGGGCGACCATGTTTGCCGCCCTCCTGGCGACCTCCCCCCGGGCACATGCGCCCTCGCAGGCCATCACGGCGATCTTTGGCGGAGTGGTGGAGTTCTTTTCTGCGTACTCTTCGCAGGCCGGACATTTTTCGGTGATTTTCCCGATCATTACGGTTTCGTAGTCCATCTGGTTTCACGCTGCATGAGTGGTGGGGGATGCCGCGATATATATCCCGGAATCCGATCTCAAGAAAATTTGAAAACGGTCCTGTGCTATTAAATGACGGAGGATCCGCAGGGAGGAAGAAGGACAGGATTGTATTAATTTTTTTAAAAACCATGGAGTACTCATGG
>JAJRBP010000076.1 GCA_028679405.1 Methanoregulaceae archaeon
GAATCTGTCCAGAGGGAGTTTCGCAGGCCCCCGGTCCTCCTCTTCATAGACCACTTCGATTACCAGTTCGGGAACGAGCACGAGGTGGCCGGTATCATCCGTGCAGCGCACCAGTACAACATCCCGGTGCTCTACAACGGCGCCTACACCGTCGGGATCATGCCGGTCGATGGAAAGGCGCTCGGGGCAGACTTCGTGGTCGGGTCGGGCCACAAGAGCATGGCATCGCCGGCGCCTTCGGGAGTCCTCGCGACGACCTCGGAACGTGCGGCAGAGGTTTTCAGGACCACGAAGATGAAGGGGGACGTAACGGAGCGTACTTTCGGCGTCAAGGAGGTCGGGATGATGGGCTGTACCCTGATGGGCGCGACCATCATGGGGATGATGGCCTCGTTCCCGCACGTACGTGAGCGTACCGGCCGCTGGAAGAACGAACTGGCCAACGCGGAGGTCGTCGTAAAAGCGCTCCGCTCAATCGAAGGAACCCGGATCGCAAGCGAGTACCCGAGGAAGCACACCATGACCCGGGTCGATTCGACCGGATCGTTCGACAAGGTCGCAAAGGAACACAAGAAACGCGGATTTTTCTTTTCGAGCGCCCTTCGCGAGCGGGGGATCGGCGGCCTCGTCCCGGGGGCGACAAAGGTCTGGAAATACAACACGTACGGGCTGACCGGAAAGCAGACCAGCTATCTCGCCAGGTCGTTACTCGAGATCGCGGAAGAGAACGGGCTCCCGGTCTCGGGTTGATTCCCCGGGCAGGGTAGTCACCGTTTATTTTCGGGGTTGCGCTGCCTCTCTTTCTCTGCAGAACCGACAGGTTCCCTGCACACTGCTCATATGGGAAGTGAAGCTCCCGGGCGACACGCGTTATCGAAAAAAATTAGTCGGCAGAAGGTGCACCTGTACCAGGAAGATCATCCCGGGAGAGTTCGCCACCACCCCATGACTGTAAGGTTTTTCCGCGGCATAAAAACACGATTCGAGCACGAGTACGCGCAGATACGGGAGATTGCGGCGATCCTGGAAGATGGGTTTCCGGACGAACCGGTGTACGTCCTCACGAATGTGCTCGTTGCGAACGGCGAGATCGACTGCGTGGTCCTGACCAGGAACGGACCGCTGCTCCTCGAGCTCAAAGCCTATCAGGGAGTCATCCACGGGAGCGAGAACGGGCCCTGGACGGTGGACACGCGGGATGGGCCGATGGAGCTCCCAAACCTTTTTCTCCGCGCCAAGATGCAAAGGCAGGACTTCATCGACCGGATGATCCCGATCTGCAGGTCTGGGTTCCCCCATATCGGCGAGTCGAATCTGAAGAAGATCGGGTCATGGATTTACTTCTGCAGGGGGAGCACCTATCCCGAGGGGCAGATCGATTTCCGGCGGGTGAAGTGGTTCAGGATTACGACCGCCGATACCCTTCTCGAGAAACTCAGGTTCCTCGATACAGGGTATACGCTCCGCCCCGAAGACATGGACGCAATTGTTGCCGGGTTCAGGCTCACGGAATACTCAATCGCGACCGACAAGGTAATTAAACCGAAGAAATCGGTAAATATCCCCGACCGGCGGTGGAAGATCGCTGCGATTGCCGGCGTCCTCGTACTTCTTGTCATTCTCCTCCTCATCCCGGGCGTGCAGGTCGTGATCTCGGCATTCCTCCAGAGTCTCTGGGGTGGTGCCGGCGGGGCGGTCCGTTCGATCTCAAAAGACCTCTTCAGGTCGGAGAGTACCCCGGCAGAATCGGCCGATGCACTGGAGTACCTGAACCGGATCCGGGGGAGCCGCGGTGCCGGGCAGCTCACGTTCGACAACCGGGTCTACGAGCTCGCCCTTGTCCGTGCTGAGGACATGGACCGGTACGAGTACCTCGGGTATACCAACCCTGCGACAGGTGCATGCGCGAACAGCATGAAGGAGCGTTTCGGTTTTGCCAGGGATGAGTCTCTTTCGGAGAACGCCTACGGCCAGTGGAACGGGTATACCCAGGGGATCGAACGACAGGCCATTGATTCCTGGATGAGCGATGCAGGAAACCGGGCGCGTCTTCTCTCGAACTTCTCGGCAGGGGCGGTCTCCTGTTCAGGCGGCTACTGCACCTTCCTAGGTCTTACCCGCGGGGAAGTGGTGGAGGGGTGCCCGACGACATCGATGAGACCTTCCTCCTCCGCTCCTCCCTGATCGACCTGTTTCAAAGGTATTTTAAAACTACATGATCGATCATTTAGATCAGGGATACTGATGAGTGCAACCGGGGGCAGCGCCCCCTCCCATGCCAACGAACACCGTCGTTCTATCGGGGATCCTGAGCGGTTCTGGGGGGAAGCCGCGTCGGGGATCTCCTGGTCCAGGCGATGGAACCGCGTCCTCGACGATTCCGGATCTCCCATGTTCGACTGGTTCCCCGGAGCGATCACGAATACCTGTTATAACGCACTCGACCGTCACGTGGAGAACGGGAGAGGGGACCAGACGGCACTTATCTATGACAGCCCGGTCACCTCGACGGTCCGGACATATACCTACCGGGAACTCCTCGACCTGGTCGCCCGATGTGCCGGCGGACTCTCCGGACTTGGGGTGACAAAGGGCGATCGGGTGGTCATCTATATGCCCATGGTGCCTGAAGCGGTGATCGCAATGCTCGCCTGCTCGCGCATAGGGGCGATCCATTCCGTGGTCTTCGGTGGTTTCGCGCCGAGAGAACTTGCGACCAGGATCGCGGACGCCCGCCCGAAGGTAATTATTTCCGCGTCCTGCGGGATCGAGGTGAACAGGGTGATACCATATAAACCACTCCTCGATGCCGCGATCGACCTGAGTCCCTGGAAACCGGAACACTGCGTTATCTTTCAGAGGAGCCAGTGGGAAGCTCCGCTCACTGAAGGAATCGATATCGACTGGTCCTCGCTCCTGACCTCGGAGCCTGCCGGGTGCGTCCAGGTCAATGCCACCGACCCGCTCTATATCCTCTATACCTCGGGCACGACCGGTGTCCCGAAGGGAGTGGTCAGGGACAATGGAGGTCACCTGGTCGCAATCAGCTGGAGCATGAAGCAGGTGTACGGGATGAAACCGGGCGAGATTTTCTGGGCGGCCTCCGACATCGGCTGGGTGGTGGGCCATTCCTATATCGTGTACGGTCCGCTTGTCCACGGGTGCACGACGGTCCTTTATGAAGGAAAATCGGTCGGGACACCGGATCCGGGTGCGTTCTGGAGGGTGATCTCCGAACATAAGGTGAATGTACTCTTCACTGCCCCGACCGCATTCCGCGCAATCAGGAGGGAGGATCCCGAAGGAGAGTACATATCGAAATACGATCTCTCCGCGTTCCGGATGCTTTTCCTCGCGGGCGAACGGTGCGATCCTGAGACCCTCTCCTGGGCGGAGCGTATGCTCCGCGTGCCGGTAATCGATCACTGGTGGCAGACCGAGACGGGATGGGCGATCGGTGCGAACTGCGTCGGCCTTGGGATCCTGCCGGTCAAGCCGGGTTCATGCACGAAACCTGTCCCGGGGTACGACATCAGGGTACTCGACGAGGAGGGTGAGGAACTCCCTGCAGGAAAAACGGGAAATATCGTGATCAGGTTGCCGCTGCCACCCGGATGCCTCACCACCCTCTGGGAGAAGGACAGTGACTACAGGAAGACCTACCTGTCCAGGTACCCGGGGTATTATCTCACCTCAGATGCAGGGTTCATCGACGAGGACGGGTACCTCTGGATCATGGGCCGGACTGATGACATCATCAATGTCGCAGGTCACCGCCTCTCCACCGGTGCAATGGAGGAAGTGCTTGCATCCCACCCGGATGTTGCCGAGTGTGCAGTTACGGGTGTGAAGGACACGGTGAAGGGGGAGGTTCCTATCGGCCTCATGGTATTGAAGGCCGGCGTGAACCGGGACCACCGTGTGATCGAACAGGAGCTGATCCTCCGGGTCCGCGAAAAGATCGGGCCGATCGCGTCCTTCAAGGTCGCGCTCATCACGAAGAGGCTCCCAAAGACCCGTTCGGGAAAGATACTCCGGGGGACGATCAAAAAGATCGCGGACGGAACGGAATTCCGGACACCAGCCACGATCGAAGATCCTGCAGTCCTGGATGAGCTCCGGGAACAGCTTTCTGCAGCAGGATTTCCACGTAAATGACTATCAGTTCCGGGCAGGGTACGGCTGGCCCCGCACTCACGTCAACAGGTCAGATCTCTCGTACCATCGCTTTTACGTGGGCCAGTACCTCCTGGAATGCCACCCCACCTTCGTCCTTTCGCAACGTGTAAAGAACGACATCGTCCCGCTGCTTTATCCCCTCGATAAACTTGTCACCATGGAGGGCGATAGTTGCAAGACAGGGAACACCGGAGGAGAGGACCCCTGAGACCCAGTCGCGGAATAGCGGAGAGAGACACTCCATCCTGCCGATTTCATCGACGACCACCAGTTGTGTCTCCGGCACAACCCGGACCCCCGCAATATAGTCCTCGAGCGCACCGATGTCGACTCCGTACCTCCCGACACGAAATTTTTTTCCGAAGGCGGTATGCGCGAGGATGCGTTCGCGGTTGTCGAAGCCGACAAGCG
>JAJRBP010000107.1 GCA_028679405.1 Methanoregulaceae archaeon
TTCGTTCACCGACATCATCATGACATTGAATATGCTGACGGCCGCGACGACGAGGGAGATTGCCCCAATCGCCATCATCATCGAGGAGAGGGTGCCGATCGTCGAGGTTATGGTGGAGAGGCGGGAACTCGGGTCGGTGATCCTGACGACGTCCTTCCTGCTGTTCAGCTTCGCATCGATCGCCTGCTCGGTCGCGTTGATGGTATCGATGTCGCTGACGATCACGTTCACCTGGTTGTAGGTCGGGGCGTCGTACTGGTCGGTGTACCAGCTCTTGGATACGATGATCGCATTGTCCGCGTTGACGTTATCCGACGAGACGCCCCGCGCCTCGAGGATCCCCGCGACCCGGAGGGAGGGGCGGGATTCATCGGACGGCGACCCGAGCTTGACCCTGGTCCCGGGTTTCACGTCGAAGTTCGTGGCAATTGTCGCGCCCACGAGGACCTCGTTATCGTTCTCTATGTTCGTCCCTTCCGCGATGGTGAGGAACCTGGCGAGGTCGTTCGGTTCCATCGCATAGAGCGACCCCCTTCCGGGGAGGGAATTGATCGTATATTGCGTACTGTTCGAGATGATCGGGATAACCGCACCGGCAGAGCCTACCGCCGTCCGGATCTGCGTGAGCTGGCTCTTTGTAATCCCTGTCTGGGAGGAGGAAGAGGACTGCATAATGAAGAACGTCCCCGGTGGTCCCATCCGCACTGTATCGGGCGAGATGACGATGGTGTTTGCATTCGAGGAGAGCTGGCTCTTCACCTGGAGCTGCATGTTGGCCCCGAGCATCCCCATCGCCGAGATCGCGACGACCCCTATCACGATACCTACCGATGCGAGGACGGAGCGGAGGAAATTCAGCCGCACGCTCCGCACCGAGAGGTCGAAGAAGATGTCCCTCATGATCCCGCGACCCTCCCGTCTTCGAGCTGGATCGTCCGATGGGCGTAGTCCGCGACCTTCGGGTCGTGGGTGACGAGGATGATGGTCTTTCCTGTCTCGTGGAGATGCACAAGGATATCCATGATCTGTCGGCCGGTCTTGCTGTCGAGGTTCCCCGTCGGTTCATCGCACAGGAGGATCTTCGGTTCGTTCACGAGCGCCCTCGCGATGGCGACACGCTGCTGCTGGCCTCCGGAGAGCTGGCTCGGGCGGTGGGCGCTCATGGCCTCGTCAATCCCGACTGCATTGAGATATTCTCTCGCCCGGCCCGTCGTGTCCCGCTTCTTGTACTTCAGGATGAGCGGGTATTCCACGTTCTCGTAGGCCGAGAGGAGAGGGATCAGGTAAAATTTCTGGAAGATGTACCCGATGACGTCCCTTCGCATGTGGGTACGTTCGAGGTTCGTCATCGATGCGACATCCCTGCCTTCGATCGACAGCACCCCGGTCGTCGGTACATCCAGTATTCCCAGCTGGTTCATCAGGGTGGATTTCCCTGAGCCGGAGGGCCCCATGATCGCGACGAATTCGTTCTCTTCGATGTCGAGCGAGACATGGTCGAGCGCATAGACGTCCCCGCTCTCGAGGTGATAGATCTTGCTGACGTCCTCCAGCCGGATAAGGGGACTGGTACTCATCGATTCGCCTTCCGTCACTGTTTCTGTTTCCGGATACCGGCCAGCTTCGCCCTGATGGGTTTCCGCTTCACGTAGAGGACGATTGCGGCGACGAGAATGATCGCTCCTGCAATTACCGGGTAAAATGCGGAAAGACCGCTCCCCCTGCTCCCGCCGATCGCGAACATGCTCCCGCCTCCCCGGCCGCTCCCCGGGACTCCGCCCTGGAAGCCACCGGAGCCCGTGTAGACTGTGCCCGATCCCTGCTGCACGGAAGAGCTGCCCGATGAGGCCGCATTACCGGTATTTCCGCCTGACGAAATTCCCCCGGCCTGCAGGTTGAGCGTCTTGTTCGTGGCATAGTTGTTCCCGTTCTCGTCCTTCCAGCGGAGTATTACGGGGACCTGCGAGAGGTCCTGGCAGGTGAACGTCAGTTCGAAGCTCGAGGAGTCGTCCGAGGCAAGGCTGCCCACGGCGTATTCCTGGTACTTCCCGGTAGGCTGGGCCGGGGAACCGACCGAGATGACAAGGCCTTTTGCATCAGATATGCCGGCATTCGTCACGTCTCCGGTCATGTCATAATACGACCCCATGGAGGATACGGCCACGTTGTTGATGATCGGGACCGCCGCGGTCTTGTCCTCGCCGAGCCTGACAGGGTAGACCACGCTGACCGTGTGGGTATTGTCGCCGGCCTGGTAGCTTACGGTGAAAGTAAGGTCGGATTCCTGGTCCGGGGTGACCGAGAACGGTATCTCTGCCGAGCTGGTCGCACCGAGCGAGCTGATGAATTTCTTCGAGGGGGATACCTGGAGGCCGGAGCCTTCAGCGGTGACCATGATATTCTTCAGGACGCCGTCCCTCGGGTTCACGATACTCAGTTCGACCGTTCCGGCATTACCGAGAGTGAATGCATCAGGTTCGCTCGAGATGCTTGCCTGGATCTCCCTGGAATCGGTCACGAGCTTGAAGGACCCGTGGATAGAATTCCCTACCATGGGGGAGGCGGTGAACATCGGAAAGAAGGTGTTCTTGCCCTCCCCTGCATCGACCGAGACGAGAAAGATGAAATCCACGGTCGACCCGGGCCCGACATTGGTCTTGGCCTGGAAGGAATTCTTGGTGTATATATTGAGGTTGGAATCGATGATCGTCGGATTTCCCAGGGTGACTGCCTGGTTTGCGGAATTGGTTACGTGGACCGTGACCGTGCCCGCCTCACCCGGATAGAATACCGGCGGGTCAAGTTCTACCCCGGAAACGTATACCTGTGCTGCCGCGGCCACTGCGGTGTCTGCGTTGTCCGAACTCGCGGTGGTATTGGCTGCTGCCGCGGTTGCCACGCATACCGCGAGAAGCGCGAGACCGATGAGAGAATATGGAATTTTCATACCTGGTGTCCTTCTTTGTGTGCGGGGATTTGCATACTTTTTGTAAAACATATTTTACATTTCTACTCTTAAGGATTTCTGTAGGAACATATATTCCGGTGCCCCAAAAAGGTATAAAAACGTCGGTCGCGGATGCTGGGGGCAGGAGTGTGGAACGGATACCTGGTCATTTAGCGTATGGAAGAATCCGGACCTCCGAAGGTCTGAAACAGGGCATGAAAGCCCTGACAAAGAAGACGGCGGACCTACCCGCCGTACTCGATCGAGAAGTCGAAGTGATCGATCACGCCGCTCGCGGAAGTAAACTTCTCGTAGTCGAGGCTCGAAGACCTGCTCCGTGAATGGACGCTCGCGAAGGCCGAGACAGTCCCTACCGCCCCCGACACCCTCGTCGATGTCCCCGAAGGGGTGATGGTCGAGGACAGGGTGGTCGGACCCCCGCTGTCCACTGAAGTTCCGGAACCGGCTTGCGAGATGTCGGGTGAAACCGCCTGGACCGCCGCACCGCCCGAAGGTCCTCCCGAAGCCTGGCCCGATGTCTGGTTAGTACCCGGGGCCTCCTCCCGGGTGGAATTGTTTATCGCAGGGGATCCTGAATCCCGGGGTGAACTGGTCCTGTTCGCCCAGAGATCCTTCTGCCAGCCTGGAATCGCAGCCCACAGGTCCGGGTAAACTGCCGCATAGAACTCGCCTTCGGTCAGATTCAGTCCGATAAGCGCCCTCGTCCTGTTCATCTGCTCGTCCGTCGGAGTGAGAGTGAGATCGATTCGGCGTTTCACTGCTGGCTGCTGGTTATATTGTGCCTTCAGTTCCAGGGACATCTTCTCCCAGAGGTCCGGGGCCCGGTCCTGCAGCATTTCTCCTGCCGAAATATATGGCACTCCGGTGTCGGGATCGATCACTGCCTCCTCCCGGACGGTGAGGTTCCACCCTGGTCCAGAGCGGACCTCCACGAAGGCTGCAGAAGCCTGGATAAATATAGAAATTACCAGAAATGCGATGATACCATACCGTGCCGCCCTGGTCCTGTCCAACCGTATCACTCCCGGCAGGCTCCATGGCAGGCGGCGTGAGGTCTACTGGATCCGCCTGCCACATGCGCCTTTCGTATCAGACGGTCTTTCCGGGATCTCTATAAATATTGATAGGATGGCTCCGGTTCAATGCAGGCGGGTATCCTTGGTGGAACGCGGGGAGGCGATGCCTCTGCTCCCTGGAAAAGAAAGCAGAGGCTAAATAATCTCCGGAGGCAAATCCCGGTGTATGTTCCGGACGACACTGACGGTAAAGACGCATGGAGAAGGGGAGATCGTGGATATCACCGATGAGACGAGGCGTATCGTCCGCGAGAGCGGGACAGAGGAAGGGCTCGTCAACCTCTTCATTACCGGGTCCACCGCGGCCCTCACGACAACCGAATTCGAACCCGGAGTGCTCTCGGACCTGAAACGGGCCCTCTCGGTGGCCGCCCCTGATGGGATCGTCTATGCACACGACAGCAGGTGGGGCGACGGGAACGGCCGTTCGCACGTGAAAGCCTCGCTGGTAGGTCCCTCGATAACCATTCCGGTCGGCGGAGGGGAGCCGATGCTCGGTACATGGCAGCAGGTCGTCCTCCTCGAGCTGGATGTAAGGCCTGACCGGACGAGGACGATAATCTGCACGGTCACCGGCTAAAATCCGATCAAAAGGGTGAGGGAAAGGGGACTACACGGTGAGGGAATCAGGATCTCCCGGAGCCTGGGGATGTGAGAGCATTTCGGATCAGGATCATGAGGAACACGGGACTGGGGATCGCGGGTTGAAGATCTCTGAGAAGCCCTGCCGGTCTGCACTCGTCAGGTCAGGGATCCCGGGGATCGGGTATTGCATAAACCCCTACTCCGGCTGCGGTCATGGCTGCATTTACTGTTACGCCTCTTTCATGAAGCGTTTCCTTGGTACCGGTGAACCCTGGGGGAGCTTTGTCCAGGTGAAGACGAACGTCTCCGACAGGCTCGTAAAGGACCTGAGGAAGTGCAGGCATGACCGGGTGATGCTCTCGAGCGTCACCGATCCGTACCAGCCGGTCGAGGAGGTGTACAGGCTCACCCGTTCATGTCTCGGGATCCTTGCCGGGACCGATCTCCCGGTCTCGATCCTCACCAAATCCGATCTGGTCCTGCGGGACCTCGACCTCCTGAAAAAATTCAGTGACATCGAGGTCGGGTTCTCGATCACGACCGCCGACGACCGGATTGCGGAGATCCTGGAGCCTGGTGCGACGCCGCCGTCCCGGAGGTTCGCCGCGATCGCAAAGCTGAGTGCAGCAGGGATCAGGACCTGGGTCTTCATCGCCCCGGTTATCCCCGGGCTCGGGGACAGCGAAGGAGCACTCCGGGAGATCCTCGGGAACGCACGGTCGGCAGGTGCCCTGGACGTGGAGTACGACCCGCTCAACTGCTATCCGTCAGCTCGTTCCAATCTTACGAGTATTTTTAAAAAGAACTGGCCTGAATTTCTGCCCGGCCTCGAGGAGGCCTGCCGCAATCCTGCAGCCTGGCGGTCGGGACTCGGCTCGAAAGCCGCCCGACTCTGGAAAGAGTACGGGTATCCGCTTCACCGGGATGAAAAGAGGGGCCGACCGGACTAGATCAGTCGAGCGGTATCGTCTCCAGCTGCGAGACAAGCTCCCAGATGCGGGTCCGTGCATGCACGGGCATGTTGGGGTCGTTGCTGATCTCATCTATTTTCGAGATCGCCTCGGCGGCACGAAGACCGATTCCTTTAGAATTGTTCATGAGCAGCTGCCGTGTCTCATCAGCGACGCGCCTGATATTTCTTGGTATGGTGCTGTCATCCATGATGTGCTGCAGCATCAGGATGCAGTTATCTAATGTTTTCTCCGGGCCTGGCATGCAATCACCTTGGGCAACCCTTCTTATTATTACTTATATCCCGACTTATATAGTTTCATAAAAGAGACCAGGTGGAACCGTGGGACGTGAAGACGATATAATGGCTGCATACCTCCTGAAAGGAGGAAAAATGCTTGCAAAGTCCTGTAAAGACTGCGGCTGCCCCCTCTTCGAATACAAGGGTGAGGTCTCCTGCGTGGTGTGCGCAGAAGGAGGGGCGAAGGCCGGGAAGCAGGAAACGGGGAAAGGAACGGGGAAGACTTCTCCATCAGTTCCTCCCGCAGGCAGCGCGGGAGTTGCAGGAGAAGAAGCACGTCGGGCGGCCCCGGCCGGCCATACCACCCTTGCAGCATCTCTCGAAGGAAGTCTCATCGTCCTTTGCGGGCGGATCGAATCCGAAGCGGATCCTGAAAAGGTACTCACGCTGGTAAAGGCGCTTCAGAAGGGAATCGAGGCGCTCAGGCTCCTCGATCAGTCGTAACAACAGGGTTGCACGGGACGCACCGGCCCCGACCGGTTCCCTGCCACTGTCCGGTTTTCAGTCACTCGTAAGGCCTCCTGGAGAGCTCCCGGATCCCCTCGGCCTTTTTCTTCCCGATCCCCTCGACCTTCATCATTTCCTCAGCTTCGGCGTCGATGACCCCCCGGACCGATCCAAAATGCCCGAGGAGGAGCCTTGCGTTCTTCAGGCCGATCTCCGGGAACGCTGCGATCACCA
>JAJRBP010000243.1 GCA_028679405.1 Methanoregulaceae archaeon
CTCGACGACCCGTCCGTGGACCCGGTAAAACGCGGGAAACTGCACCTGGCAAGGGAACTCCTTGCGATCCTCGGTTATGAGTGCTGACGCGTTCATTCTTGACGGGTACGTGGACGAACCCGCCTGCCTGGGGGTGCCGCCCTATATTTCACCGTATATCAGGGCAGTCGCAGGAGTCCTGCTTCATCATGGAAACGTGGTACATTATCTTACGATCGATCAACTCAGGAGAGATCCCGGGCTCCTCACCACAGTGAACAAGGCCAGGATCGTTGTCATGATAGCCGGTGTCACTGTCCCGGGCAAGTACCTGGGGGGAACACCTGCAAACATCACCGAAATCCAGCAGATCGGGCTTTCCCTCCCCGGGCCGGCTACCCTTCTCGCCGGTCCGATAGGTTTCGGGTATTCCCCGGGAGGTGGCGTGAAAGCCGTGAAGCAGGAGGTCTCGGGATTCTCCCATCTGCTCCCTGGTTCCCCCGCCGAATCGCTCGAGAGTTTTCTTGATGGCGGCGTACCGACCGGAGAGCCGGACTATACCCGCTCTGACGAGTGGAGCATCGAAGGCAGCAGTGTTATCAGACTCCACCCCTCGTATCCGCACGTGATGTGCGAACTCGAGACCGGGAGGGGCTGCCCGAGGTCGACGGTCGGCGGCTGCTCGTTCTGTACGGAACCACTCTACGGCCCCCCCAGGTACCGGACGATCGATGCGATCTCACGGGAGGTATCGGCCCTGTCAGCACAGGGGGCCCGCCACTTCCGGGTTGGACGACAGCCCGACCTCCTGGCATATGGATCTGCCGGAGGAGAGTTCCCGGTCCCGAGACCTGAACTGATCGGTGAGCTATTCGCGGGGATCCGGGAAGCGGCCGGGGACCTCCTTACACTCCATATCGATAATGTGAACCCTGGAACGATCGCACATCACGAGGAAGCAAGCCGGGAGGCGCTCAGAACAATCATCCGGTATCATACCCCTGGCGATGTCGCTGCATTCGGGATGGAGACAGCGGATCCTGTTGTCGTGCATGAGAATAACCTCAAGGCAGGACCGGATGATGTGCTCCGGGCTGTCCGGGTGGTCAACGAGGTGGGGGGGATCCGGCGGGAAGGAATCCCCGAGCTCCTGCCGGGGTTGAACTTCGTGATCGGGCTTACCGGGGAGACGTCGGATACTTTTACTCGTAACATGGCATTCCTCAGGGAGGTAGTCCGGGAGGGACTCCTTTTACGCCGGATCAATATCAGGCAGCTGATGCCGTTCGAAGGCACGCCCGCGTATGAACGAAACACGCTCGGTTTGCATGACACCGAATTCAGGAAGTTCAAGGAGTCCGTCAGAAAGGAGATCGACCTCCCGATGCTCCGTCGCATCTTCCCGACAGGAACCCGGCTTTTGCGGGTTATCATCGAGGAGACAGGCGCACTCTCATTCGGCAGGCAGATGGGGTCGTATCCGATCCTCGTTGGCGTGCCCCTCCGGCTGGATCCTGGCACGGTCCTGGATGTGGTGGTTGTGGACCACGGCATGCGGTCGTTAACAGCTCTCCCCGTCCCGATACGGATCAACCACCTGCCGCAGAGCGTCCTTAAGTGGATCCCAGGTATTTCGAGGAATGAGATGGTGCGGCTCCTCGCGAAGCGACCGTTCTCTTCCCTTGAGGAGTTAAGGAGCAGAGTCGGAGAGACACCGCTCGAAAAGCTCTACACCTTTTCCTGATAAGTCCGATCAGATCCCCCGGAGTTCGATCACTTTCAGGATATCGGTCCGTGTTACGATCCCAACGAGTTCCCCCCCCTGTACTACCGGTATCCTGCCGATATTCCTGGCCGACATGATGCGCAAGGCTTCCATCACGGGTGCGGTGGGGGGGAGGGTGGTTACTTCTCTTGTCATGATATCCCTGACCTGCATCGCCTCACGATCGAGCGGGGCCAGTGCCTGGACATCGGCAACCGTGATCATCCCTACGAGAACCCCCCTGTCGACGACGGGAAACCCCAGGTGTTTTGTCGAGTACATCCGGGTGACAACCTCCCTGACCGGTTGATTCGGCGGGACTGTGTCTACAGGCCTGCTCATCATGTCACCGAGTGTCACGTCCCGGAGGAGATAACTGTATTTTGCAGCGTTCGCCTCCTGACCCGCGCCCAGGTAAATGAAGAACGCGATCAGGATCAGGATCGGGTTGAAAAGGAGAAGGCCGACGATCCCGAAGATCACTGCAAAGACACGGCCGACATTCGCTGCGATCCTGGTCGCCCGGACAAGCGGCATCCTTCGGGCGAGGAGGGCTCTGAGCACCCGGCCCCCATCCATGGGGAAGGCGGGAAGCATGTTGAAGACGAAGAGGATGATGTTGAGGAGGCCCAGGTAGCCGAAGATAAAGACATATACCCCTGCAACGGCCCGGTCCTGAATTGCGATATCCGCAACGTACACAAGGCCGCTGGTAACGAGCCCCACGAGGAAGCTGGTAACCGGGCCGGCGAGCGCCATGGGAAGTTCGACGACCGGGTCCGGCGTGGTATCTTCTATCGAAGAGACCCCCCCGAACACGAGGAGAGTGATACTGTTGATCCTTATGCCATTTCTCATGGCGACCAGCGAGTGCGCTATCTCGTGGACGAGAACACCGCCAAACAGACCGAGGGCAATAACAGTCCCGAGAATGTACGGCATCCATCCGTCCGTAATGATGGATGTATCAACCACGACAGGGTGTGCGCTGGAAAGGAGCGTATTATAAAATCCGGCAATCAGGTCGGTTGTCGGCCCGATCTGGCTCCCTATTATCCAGGCGAAGAACGGGATGATGACAAGGAATGTCCAATGGATCCGTATGGGGATCCCGAAGAGCGAGCCAATCCTGAAAGAACCGTTCATAAAAGGAGTATCTTTTTAACCCTCTGGTATATATACTTGAATCGATCAGCATGAACAGGCAGATTACTGAACTATTTGGCCTGAACGTCTACACGGAGAAGAGCGTATCGGTCGGGGAGGTCGAGGACGTGATCATAGACGTCGATAACAAGAAGGTCGATTCGCTCGTCGTCGGAAAATTGAATCCGGGACTGGTCGATATCAAGAACTACAAGGGACTGAAGATCCCATTCCGCATCATCCAGAGCGTCGGGGACGTCATCATCATTCACCACATCCCTGGTGCGTTCAGGTCCGGCGGCGATGATTAATTTCAATCAAACGGTTTTTATCCCTGATCCGCTGTCATGAGAGACCGGGAAATCTTTTCAGGCCTGGTCTCCGCTCCACCGGTTTATATAAGGCTTGACGGCCGGGCATTCCACCAGGTTGCAACCAGGCTCGGCCTTACCCGGCCGTTCGATACGCGGTTCTCCGAAGCGATGGCGTTGGTATGCGAGCAGCTGATGCGGGTCTCAGGTCTTTCCCCGGTATTCTGCTTCACTTTTTCCGACGAGATCAGTATTTACCTTTCCAGGCTCCCGTTCGGAGGCAGGGTGGAAAAACTCGACTCGGTCGCGGCCTCGTTCGCCTCGTCGGCGCTCACGATTGCGCTGGGGGGGATGGGTCCGCTCTCCTTCGATGCCAGGATCGTCCAGGTCACCCCCAAGCTCGCCCTCGAATACCTTGTCGGGAGGCAGCAGGAGACCTGGAGGAACCATATGAATTCCTATGCACAGGACGCTCTCGTTGCCGATGGGTTTACCATGCGGGAAGCGGCAGAAAAGCTCAAGGGGATCTCCTCACCTGGTATTCACGAACTCCTTTTCGCCAGGGGTGTCAACCTCGCGAAGACACCGGCATGGCAACGGCGGGGAATCCTTGTGTACCACAGGAAGGAGAGGGTCGGCGGGGAGAATCCATTGTCTGGAGAACATGTGGAGGCAGTCCGATCCCGTATCTTTGTCGATCGCGAGCCTCCGGTCTTCTATACCCAGGAAGGAAAGGACCTGATCTGTTCACTGATCGGGAGCTTTTGAGAGAGAGAGAATCATCCGTACTCCTTCGACCTCCCATTCCTCAGTGAGCAGCCAGCCGGCTTCCTGCCCTTCATCGCTGGTGATGGTCATTTCGACTGCCCTTACCTCCTCCATGATCCCTTCCCGCCAGCTCGTCACGAGATCACGGACGCGACTGTCGGGGATAGCTGCGGCTGCAACGATATGATCCTCGACCTTAAGGTCCGCCTTCTTCCGCATCTCCTGGAACCGCCGGACCACTTCCCTGGCATACCCTTCGGCCTCGAGTTCCGGAGTGAGTGTGGTATCTACATAGACTTTAAAAAGATCGGTCGCAACTGAAGTCACGTTTTGCGGCAGATCCTCTTCGAATTTCACATAAGAGGGTTCAATCTGGTAGCCTGCAAGGACTATTCCGTCTGAAATTACCTTTTTTAAGGAAGAACCGTCCGCTTCGAGGATGGCAGCCCTTACCTTCGGGGCATCTTTACCGAACTTCGGGCCGAGGACCTTCATCTGAGGTTCTG
>JAJRBP010000282.1 GCA_028679405.1 Methanoregulaceae archaeon
TTGCAGAAAAACCGGGTATCGTTATCGGGAAGGGTGGCAAGCTTGTCCGTCAGCTTACCCAGGATCTTGCCACACAATTTGGGGTTGAAACACCACAAATCGAGGTTCAACAGGTCCAGAATCCCAGCTTCAATGCACAAATCATGGCAGAGCGGCTGGCAAATGCCCTCGAAAGGGGTTGGTACTTCAGGAAGGCGGGTTCCAGTATCATCAGGCGGGTCATGGATTCGGGTGCGCTCGGATGTGAAGTGATCATTGCCGGCAAACTGACTGGTGCACGTGCAAGGACCCAAAAATTCACCGAAGGGTATGTGAAGCATTCTGGGGAGCCTGCAATCACGATGGTTGAGATCGGTTATGCAGTCGCGGTCAAGAAGCTTGGAACGATTGGTGTTCAGGTCAGGATTATTCCGCCTGATGTGAAATTGCCTGATCACTTTGAGGTAACAGCCGTCCGTGAGAAGAAAAAGCCGGTAAGGGAGATCGAAGTAACCGACATCGGTGAGGATGTCGCTGAGGACCTGATTCTGGCTGACGAGATCGATGAGCCGGAGGTCAACTGAAATGGCGATCTTCAGAGCGCGTGATGTTCGACAGTTGTCGGATGTAGAGCTACAGGAACAGCTCTCCAAGCTTCGGATCGAGCTTATCCAACACTATGGAAAGGTGAGTGCGGGCGGCTCCACAGAAAATCCGGGAAGAATCAGAGAGCTCCGGCGAACAGTTGCCCGAATGATGACAGAACAGAACGCAAGGAGAGTATGATGATCACACCCCAGAATGTCCTTCGGCACGAACTGATTGGCCTTGGCATTCTGGTAGTGTCCGCGAGCAACCCGACACAAGTCGGTGTATCGGGATTGGTTATCGATGAAACCCGTAATATGCTCGTCATTCGGAGTAATGTGGGATTGAAGCGGATTGCGAAAAACTCTGCAATATTCCGGTTCACACTCCCTGATGGAACTCTTGTAGATGTACAGGGTTCCGCATTGGTCAATGCGCCTGAAAAGCGAATAACGGTACAGATCAAGTGAAAGAGGTTTGAATAATGGCACTTAACATCGGATTGAACGTCGAACTGCCGAAGGAGGCATGTGACGACGTATATTGTCCGTTTCACGGCACTTTGCCTGTGCGCGGCCAGGTGATTACAGGCAAAGTCGTGAGCGACCGCATGATGGGCACCGTCGTCGTTGAACGTGGCTACATGCACTATGTAAGGAAATACAAGCGATACGAGAAGCGGAGTTCAAAATTCCACGCACATAATCCTCCTTGTATCCATGCGAAACTGGGCGATACCGTGAAGATTGCGGAATGTCGTCCGCTCTCGAAGACAACTACTTTTGTTGTCGTGGAGGCAAAAACACCATGAAGGCAAAGCAGTCCCGGATCCCGAGAGCACTTGCTACCGGCACAAGGCTCGCGTGTGTCGATAATACCGGTGCAAGGGAAGTGCAGATCGTCTCCGTATTCGGATACCATGGAGTACGCCGGAGGCAGCCCAAAATGGGGCTTGGAGACCTTGCAACAGTAAGTGTGAAAAAGGGAACCCCCGACATGCGACGCAAGCTCGTCCGGGCAGTTGTGATCAGACAGAAAAAAGAGTTCAGGCGTCCGAACGGCCTGAGAATTTCGTTTGATGATAATGCTGTCGTGGTTGTGGATGAAAAGAACGAGCCGAAAGGTACAGAGATTAAAGGGCCTGTCGCGAGAGAAGTCGCGGAACGTTTTCCCAAACTTGGGACAATGGCCACGATCATTATATGAGGTGTGATAAATGGTGCGAATTCAGAGCAAACAACCGAGAAAGCAGAGAAAACAGCGTTATACTGCTCCTCTCCACCTCCGCGGCCGGTACCTTTCGGCTCCCCTCGCCGATCAACTGCGTGGACAGTACGGGAGGAGGAGTCTCCGCGTAGTGACCGGGGATACAGTAAAAGTAGTCAGAGGAGATCATGCAGGGCATGAGGGATTGGTAGACGAGGTCGATGTTCATCAGTCGAAGATCATCGTCCATGGTGTGACCGGGACGAAAGCTGATGGGACTGAGGTCCCAAGGCCTGTGGATCCTTCCAAAGTTCAGATCACGAAACTCAACCTGAAAGATCAGAAGCGGGCTGAGAAGATTGGATCCGGGGGTGCCGAATAATGTCTGATCATCTGAAAAGGTTCGATGCACCAGATTCCTGGCATATCGCCAAAAAAGAGAAGAAGTTCATTACAAAGACCGCGCCAGGCCCACACAACGCCAATGCGATGCCGGTTGTTGTCTGGATGCGGGACCATATGGGATTTGCACAAAATTTGAAAGAAGTTAAGCAGATCCTCCGTCAGGGAGACCTTGTCGTTAATGGTCGGACTTGTAGGGATCCCAGTATGGGAATCGGGATCTTCGATATAATCTCTATCCCGAAGATCGGGAAATATTACCGGATCCTCCGTGACAAGAAGGGAAGGCACAAAACTATAGAGATCGATGCCGAGGCGGCCAGGACGAGGCTATGTAAGATCCGTAACAAGACGATTGTGAGCGGCGGCAGGGTTCAGCTGAATATGCGGGATGGGGCAAATGTCCTTGCCGATAACAAGTACAAGCCACATGATTCGGTGGTTCTCTCTCTCGAAGAGGGTTCACGCTTCACCATCGTTGACCACTTCCCATTCGCAGTGGGAAATATGGCGATGGTCATCGGTGGGAGGCATTCGGGAAGGATTGCACGAATAGCCGCGATTGAGAGAATTCCCGGGAGTATCCCGAACAGGGTGACACTTGAAGATGATAGTCAGGTGAAGTTCGACACTATAGACAGTTACATCTACATGGTCGGGCGGGAGACTCCGGCACTAACAGTGTGGGGGATTGAAGAATGAATCCCATGCAGGATCTCTACGTCGACAAGGTCGTCGTTCATATGGGAGTCGGCGAAAGTGGCGAGAAGCTCACCAAGGCAGAGGACATAATGAGAACGATCACCGGCAATAAACCGGTAAGATCTGTTGCAAAGAAAACTCAGCCTGCATTTGGAATCCGTAAGGGTGCACCTATCGGGTGCAGGGTAACTCTCCGCGGCAAACACGCAGAGGAGTTCCTAAAAATTGCTCTCGGAATTGCAGGAAAGCAGGTCAGTGCCAGTCAGCTGGACCGGCAGGGGAATTTTTCCTTTGGAATAGAGGAACACACTGATTTTCCAGGTATGTCATACGACCCCCAGATAGGGATCTATGGGATGGATATTAACGTTGTTCTTGCCAAGCGAGGAATCCGGGTCTCAAGACGCCATATCGCGAGGGTAAAACTTCCCGCAAAACAGCAGGTGAAAGCCCCCGAGTCTGTCTCGTTCCTCAAGACAAAATATCAGGTGGAGGTGCTCTGATGGGTGGCGAAAAGACGAAGAAATTCGGGCGCGGCGCGAACGAATGCAAGATGTGTGGAAGGAAACAGGGCCTTGTCCGCAGGTATCATATCATGTTCTGCAGGCAGTGCTTCAGGGAATGGGCCGCAAAAATCGGCTTTAAAAAGATGAACTGAGGTGCCAGGATGTCAAGACTAAATACAATTGCCGATGGCATGAGTGCCCTTAAGAACGCTGCAGACACGGGGAAATCCATTTGCACCATCGAACCGGCGAGCAAGCTCCAGGGTGCAATGCTGCGCATCATGCAGGAAAATGGGTACATCAATGGATTTGAGTACGTTGACGACGGTCGCGGTGGGCAGTTCTCAGTCACCCTTAATGGCCGGATCAACCGGTGTGGTGCAATCTCGCCGAGGTACTCAGTCCAGATGGAAGAGATAGAGTTCTGGGAGACGCAGTTCCTTCCAGGAAAGAACTTCGGGCTCCTGATCATCTCGACCTCGAAGGGTGTAATGTCCCATGAACAGGCGAGAAAAGCAGGTGTGGGTGGCGAACTGCTTGGGTATGTGTACTGAGGTGCGGCGATGACGTTTACGAAGAAGTACAGAATGCCAGGCGGTGCGACCTGTGATCTTGAGGGTTCGAAACTCAAGATTTCGGGTCCGAAAGGAAAGTTGGAGAGGAGTGTCCGATACCCGCGACTCGTTGTTGTCTGCGATGGACAGGATGTGGTGATATCGACCGAGTCCTCGAGAAAAGAAGCAGTGGCTATGGTGGGCACGCTGGCTGCGCACGTGCGGAATATGTCAATTGGTGTGACTGATGGATTTGAGTACCGGATGAAGGTTGTTTATGCACACTTCCCGATTCAGCTCAAACTCTCAGGGAATACGCTCGAGATTAACAATTTCCTCGGCGAAAAAAAGGCCAGGCACGCAAAGATCGAACCTGGCGTAACAGCCAAACTGGGAAATGACGAGCTCACTCTTTCCGGCGTCGACAAGGAAGCGGTCGGGACTACCGCGGCGAATATCGAAGGTGCAACGCGGATCAGGAACAGAGATCCGCGTGTCTTCCAGGACGGCATCTATAAAACACTCCAGGGGTGACCGGAATGGGAAATGAAGTAAAAAGGTTGATTCGGGTCCGTTCAGATAAACGGGCGCGTTTTAAACGAGACGGTGCCGGAAAGAAACCCCAGATCTCCGATTCGTGGAGGAGACCGCGGGGGCTTCATCACAAGCAGCGAAGGCAGAAGAAGGCAAAAGGTGCACTCCCGAGGCCGGGATTCGGCAGCCCTCTTCTTGTAAGGGGGCTTCATCCAAGTGGATTCCGGGAGATTCGTGTCTTCCGCACCGCTGACCTTGACGGTCTTGATCCGGCAATTCATGCAATAATGATCGCAGGATCTGTTGGTGGAAAGAATCGCGCAGGGATACAGGAAGCAGCAGTAAGATACGGGATCCGCGTGCTTAACGCGCGAGAAATTGTACTACCTGCCGCAAAAGCAGAAGAGGAGGCGGGTAAAGATGAGTGATCTTGCTTCACAGAGAAGAATCGCAGCAGCTTTGTTAAAATGCGGGGCTCATCGGGTCTGGTTCGATCCAGAAAAACTTACCGATATTCAAAATGCAATATCCCGCGAGGATATCAGGGGTCTTATCGGAGAGGGTGCGATTGATGCCCATCAAATCAAGGGTGTAAGCAGGGGCCGCGCTCGCGATCGGATTGAGAAAAGATCCTATGGACACTGC
>JAJRBP010000178.1 GCA_028679405.1 Methanoregulaceae archaeon
GGAAGAGGCCGAAGCCCGTATTCCTCCCGACACCGGCCTCGAAAAGGTGGTCATGGTAGACCGGGTCGATCCCCACTCCGTCGTCCTGGTATACGATTATCCCCTTGTTGCCCTGTTTCAGGAAGGTTATCGATATTTTTGTGACCCGTTCGCCATGCCTCTGTGAATTATCGATAAGAGCGGAGAAGACTTTCTCCATCAGGGGGTCGCCAAAGATCTCGGCATCGTCCACATCTACCTTCAATGCGACAGTCCCGGTACCGACGGCCGCGGCAGCTCTCCCAACGACGTCCGACAGGTTCTGCCAGACCGGGCTGTTCACCCCTATGTTCTGGTAGTCCCTGGTAAACAGGACCTGCTGCTGGATCGTTTTTGCCGCATCCCGTGCACGCTGGAGGTACGTCTTCGGGAGCGACTCGCCCACGAGCTCCTCGTCGATCAGCTCGTGGTATCCCATCAGCACGGTCAGCTGGTTGAGGATGTCATGTCGTGTCACACTGGAAAGAAGGCCAAGTTTCCGGTATTGTTCCTCGAGTTTCCTGGTCCTCCGCTCGAGCTCCTCCTGGTACCTCGCGTTCGAATGGGCCATGAACCCGACGACGAACCCGACAAGGCAGAACATGTACCCCCGGATGAATGCGTCGATGAGGTTGTCGCCCACAAGGACCGAGACCGAGAGGTGCAGGACCGCAAAGAACAGGCCGATCAGGGTGGCGGCCCGCTCATAGTACCAGAGCCCGGCGACGATTATGGGGATGTAGAAGATGTGAGTGAACCCGACCGCAACATGCGTGAAATAATGGACCTGGACCTCGAGGAACACCGAGACCAGGATGAGTGATACCAGTGCGTACGGCTTGTAGGGGCGGAGTCGTACGAACTCGTCGCTGGCGAGGAACCCTTCGGGTATTTTTTCCTGATGCGTTTGCCCGGAGCCACTCTTCAATCCCCCCCATTCCATGCGTATACTACTTCAGGGACGATCTTGATAAAACCTGTCGGTCCTGCTATGAGTGGTCCGGGTGCCCCGGAAAATGGCACGAGATCTGGGTTCTTATCTGTTACGGTTGCCGCCCATGGAGTTCCACGCCCGCAGGGGTTATTTCAAAATCGAAACACCCGCCCGCAGGCTGTGACCGGTGTTTTACGAGCGTCGCCCTCCGGAAACCGTCGACCCTCGAGGTCTGGATGATTGCCTTGGATATGTGCTCGAGAGCAGTCCCGCCAAGGCCGCAGTAAGTGTTCCTTACCACGTCCATGTATACCTGGTTCGTGATCAGGGCGGGGATATCGTACCGCTTGGCAAGGCCGAGGAGGTGGACCATCTGCTTGGTGAGCCGCTGCATCGCGTCGCGGCCACGTTCGAGATTGGTCCGGTAGAGGCCGGTCGCGGAATCCAGGACGATCATGCCGGGGTCCCTCGTGCGGAGGATCTGCTCGGATCCTGCAATCATGATCCCCTGCTGGTCGAAGTCGACAGGTTCGTAGAGGAAGAGCCGTTCCGCAAGAGACTCCGCCCCGGCACCCGCGACCTGGCCGAATCGCTCTATGGAGAAACCCTCGGTATCGATAAAAACGACGGAACGCCCGGATCGCAGGCAGGCAACCGCCGCGATGACGCAGAAAGTGCTCTTGCCGCTCGCCGGTTCCCCGTAGAACTGGGTGATCGTCCTCCGCTCGAACCCGCCCCCGAGAATGGCGTCAAGGGGGGCAAAACCGCTGGGTACGCGTTCAGCCCGGGATATCTGGTCAGGAACCATGCGAGGATCCCCCTCCCCGCTTCGAGATCTCCTTCCACCCGATCTCCTCTGCGATGCGGCTAACCTCCCGGACCGGGATGCCGATCTCCTCTGCAAACCGTCGCGACTCCTCGAACTCGGCCTTGAGCGTATAGCAGGACTCCCCGATCCAGCCGCACCTGACCGGGATGACGTGTGTGCGCCCGCAGATTTCTACAGTGACCTTCTCGATCGTCCTGTCCGCGATGAAACGATGAACGCTCGGGAGGCACCGGATACCCAGCGTTCCGAGCTCCCGTGCCATGATTATGGAGAGAGCCGGCGAGAGATCGGGGGTGGAGATGACCCGGACAAGGAACCCGGGCCTGCCCTTTTTCATCATGCAGGGGATCGCACTCGCATCTCTCGCCCCGGCATCCATCAGACGCGAGAGCGCGAATGCCAGGACCTCCCCGCTGACATCGTCCACGTTCGTCTCGAGGACATCCACCGTGTCGCAGGACGGTTTCTCCTCGGTCTCGAGCAGGAATGCCCGGAGCACGTTCGGAACGGACGGGGGGTCCCGCTCACCGGCACCATATCCGGATGCCGATATCCTGGCGCCGCCGGTGGTCCCGGGGACCATCCCCGAGAACTCTGCAAGGAGGGCAGCACCGGTCGGGGTGCAGAGTTCCCCGTCCTCGCGGCTCCCGAACACGACCTGGATCCCGGCATCCCGGAGCAGGGCGGCTGTCGCAGGAGCGGGCACGGGAAGGGTCCCGTGGGCAGTCCTGACGACTCCTCCGCCCACCGCGACAGGCCGTACCTCCACACCGTCGATATCGAGCGTGACCAGGGCTGTACAGGCACCGATTACTTCTGCGATCGCGTCGTCGGCCCCGACCTCGTGGAAATGGACCGTCATTCCGGGGTGCACATTTTTTTCGGCCGCTTCGAGCCGCCTGAATACTTTTTTTGCGATCTCTACCGCGGCAGGCGGTGCCTTCGCCCGGAGGAGGACCCTCTCCACCTCTTCAGGGGTCCTCTTCCCGGTCCCGGCATTGCTGTCAACCTTTATCGCCCGGATCCCTTCCCGGTCCACCTCAGTAATGGTGGGGCTGGCTACCACGGATGCCATCGCGGTGATCACCCGGTCCCGGTCTGCACCAAGGTGCAGGAGTACGCCAACGATCATGTCTCCGGCGGCTCCATGGAACGGATCGAAGAGAAGGACTCGCATAATGAACAGTACTTATAAATCCAAGCACTCGTATGACCATTAAGGTAATGCCTGAAATACATCTGAAGGTCGACAGCGCGTATCCGGGCGATCAGGGGGGCGGAAAGGCGAGACTTGATCCCGAGACGATGCTCTACCTGCGGATCTCGCCCGGGGACATCGTTGTCATCGAGGGGAAGCGTAAGACCGTCGCGAAGGTCTGGCGTGCCCTCCTCGAGGACTGGAACCAGCATAAGGTGCGGATAGACAATTTCACGCGAGTCAATGCTGGGGTCAGTATCGGCGATACCATCAAGGTATACACCCTCAAGGAGGAGACAGAAGCGAAACGGGTAGTCCTCGCCCCCCCCGAGGACCTCCCGAAGAACGTCATGGTCAGTAACAATCCCCACGTCCTCAACAACCTCATCGACTTTCCGGTGATGAAGAACGACTCGATCCCGATAATCGTGGGCCTCCCGTTCATCCAGCCCCAGATTGTCGCGTACAAGGTCGTGGAACTCGAGCCGGAGACTGCCGTGATCATCACGAAGAACACCTCGATCGAGTTCTCCGACAAGCCGGCCGCAGGTTTCGAGGGGGTGAAACGGATAAGTTACGAGGACATCGGCGGGCTCAAGGACGAGCTCCAGCGGCTCCGGGAGACGATCGAGCTCCCGCTCCGCCACCCCGAGCTCTTCAGCACCCTCGGGATCGAGCCGCCGAAGGGGGTCCTCCTGTACGGCCCGCCGGGGACCGGAAAGACCCTGATCGCAAAGGCCGTCGCAAGCGAAAGCGGGGCCCACTTCATCTCGATCGCCGGGCCCGAGGTGATCTCCAAATATTACGGGGAGAGCGAACAGAGGCTCCGCGAAGTATTTGAGGAGGCACGCGAGAACGCCCCCTCGATCATCTTCATCGATGAACTGGACTCGATCACGCCCAGGCGTGAGGAGGTGACAGGCGAGGTCGAAAGGAGGGTAGTCGCCCAGCTCCTCACGATGATGGACGGCCTCGAGGAACGCGGGCAGGTGGTCGTCATAGGGGCGACGAACAGGCTCGATGCCGTGGACCCGGCCCTCAGGAGGCCCGGCCGGTTCGACAGGGAGATCGAGATCGGCGTGCCCACGGAGACGGACCGGATCGAGATCCTCAAGATCCACACCAGGGGGATGCCCCTTTCGGAGGACGTGAAGATCGAGAACCTCTCCCAGCAGACGCACGGGTTTGTCGGCGCCGACCTCGCCGCGCTCGCACGAGAAGCTGCTATCCGGGCCCTCCGCCGTTATCTCCCCTCGATCGATCTCGATGCAAAGGAGATCCCGCAGGAGGTGCTCGATACCCTGAGGGTCCTCCCGGCGGACTTCAGGAGCGCCCTCCGTGATGTCTCGCCGAGTGCGATGCGCGAGGTGATGATCGAGGTCTCCCACGTGACCTGGGGAGAGGTCGGGGGCCTTGCCGAGGCGAAGCAGGAGGTGCGCGAGGCGGTGGAGTACCCCCTCACGAAGAGGGGCAGGTTCGACGACCTCGGCATCCACCCCCCGAGAGGCGTACTCCTTTATGGGCCGCCGGGCACTGGGAAGACCCTGATCGCAAAGGCGGTCGCGAACGAGAGCGGTGCCAACTTCATCGCCATCAGGGGTCCGCAGCTCCTCTCCAAGTGGGTGGGGGAGAGCGAACG
>JAJRBP010000058.1 GCA_028679405.1 Methanoregulaceae archaeon
TACCGACAGGATTCAATACCGTCGGCACCGCAACCCTCGCGGCAAGTCCCTGGAGCCACTCGAGACCGTACTCACCGATGGTCTTATACGACGCCCCGCTCACCTGTGCACTCGTGATCGCGACCAGCCGCTCGGCACCAAAGACCCTTCCCAGTGCCACGAGAAGTTCCATCATCTGCTGCCGGGTCTCTCCATGTTCACCGGCGAGTGTCCGTTCTTCATCCGGTTCGAGATGCACGATTTCTCACCACGTCGCCCTGATAAATTTCTCCTCTCTCCCCATTTCCATCGTCGCATCGAGGCCAACCTTCACGTTGGTCCCGTTATCGAGGCGGCACGGGTCGAGCGAAGAACCCCGGGCTCCGGTGACGACAAAAACATCCCGGTCGCCCCTGACCCTTGTTGCGATTGCGAACTCGACATCACGTTCATCACAGATATCGATGTCTTCGTCAACGACCACCACGTGTTTTAACGAGGTATGCGCCGAGAGCGCTGCCATGATCGCATTCTTTGCATCCCCTTCGGTGGTCTTTTTTATCTGGATGACCGCATGCAGGTACCCGCACCCCCCCTGGGTGAGCACGACGTTCCGCACCTCGGTAACGCCCCCAACGGCAGCGTAGATCTTCGGTTCGTACGGCACTCCCATCAGGAGCTTGTGCTCGTTCCCGCCCGGGAGAATCCCATGGTAGATGAAATCTTTTGCCGTATACATGCCCGTGAACTCGATCACCGGTTCGTTTCTCACGATATCGTAGGTTCCGGTGATATCCACGAACGGGCCTTCGGCGTGCCGCTCACCACCAATGAAGCCCTCGAGCACGATCTCCGCATCAGGGACGAGCACCCCGTTCCCGCACCGTCTCACGCTGAGCTCGCCACCCATGAGTTCGGAGGCATAGCTGAGCTCCTTTCCTTTCGGGACACGGGTACAGCTTGCAAAGGTGACGGCTGGGTGAACGCCAATAGCGACCGCAACGGGAAGCTTCTCTCCATTGCTCAAAGCCTCGTTGAGCAGAGTATGCGTATGCCTTCCCTCGACGAGCCGTGCGGCGACCCGATCCCGCGAGATGACAAGCATCCGGTGGATCGAGGCGTTCTCGACTCCCGCATGTCGGGAAAAAACAATCCCGGCAGTGATGTACGGACCTGCATCCTTCGGGTAGTGGGTCAGGACCGGGATCTTCTTCAGGTCAGGCCGGGTCATCGGGAGTGGCCCCTCCTCTACCACATTCCCCTTGTACTCCGCGGCCGAGAGGCGGCAGCAGATCTCGCGCTCTCCTACCCCCAGTGCGAGAGCGAGGGCTTCCCGGGTCGCCGTGACGTTCATCACCCCCCGGTGTCCTCCAAGCGATCTGAACAAGAGGAGATTGTCAGTCTGTGCCGCCATCTTTGGCGCCTCGAGAAAGAGATCCGTCGGATCTTCAATATCGGTTACCCGACCTTGCTCTCTCATCTGTTCGATAAATTCACGCATCATATCCCCTCCACGGAGGGCAGAGGTCCTGTGGAACTCCGAGATGATCGAGGACCCTCGCCACGACCATATCGACGAGGTCTCCCACACCCTGCGGCCTGTGATAAAAACCCGGGCTCGCGACCATCACGGTCGCACCCGCCTCGTCTGCGGCGAGCATATTCTTCATATGGATCCGGGAGAGCGGCATCTCCCGGAGCACGAGGATGCACCGGCGTTTCTCTTTCAGGCAGACATCGGCAGCCCTTGTTACAAGATTATCGGCATAGCCGTTGCTTATCGCAGCGAGTGTCTTTGCCGTGCACGGGACCACGGCCATCCCGTCATGGCGGAACGAACCGCTCGCGATCTCCGCACTCATATCGCTCGTTTTATGGTACATCGCATGAAACCGGTCGAGATCGACTCCTTCGTACCTTGCGATGTCCCTCGCCGTATCGGAAACGATCAGGTGCACGTCTGCCTCCTTACAGAGGATCTCGAGGAGCCGTGCTCCGTATATAACCCCGCTCGCCCCGGTCACCCCTACCACGTATGTCTTCTTCATCCGCTCCTTCCATCCCCTGCCCCGGGGATCGTGTTATTGAGCTAATTATCCGTTTATCAGGTATCAAGGCAGCGGCCGTTCACCAGCCCAATTAACCGCCACCCCGCGGTGAACAAAAGCGGGCCGGACCCAAAGGTAGCTGTTTACCAGGATTCCAGCCCTGATCACCCCACTCATACACGCGGCGGAGAATAGAACTTGAACCTGAATCCCGATTCCTCAAGCACCTTTGCATCCGCGGGGTCCAGGTCGCGCCTGACTGCACGGACGATCTGGTTGAGGATATTCAGCTCCTTTAACTGGTCGTAATCCCCGTCGGTGCATTCGTTCATGAAATCGAGCAGCTCGTTCACATGTTTCAATACATCGGGGCTTGCCACCAGGTTCAAACGGTTCAACGTGCGGGCAAGCGCCATCTTTGCCTGCCCAAGTCTGTAGGCATCTCCCGTTGCGATGTTAAGCGCCGTAACCGCGTTCAGGAGATCCGCGTAAACGGCAAGCTTGTATCGCTCTCTCATCGCCCTGCGCTCCCTCTGTGCAGAGAGCAGGTATGTCACGCAGAGCGCGATGACGATGACTACTACTCCTGCAATTACTACGATCCATTCTTCGAGCATTCAGGCTACCTGCCCTGAATTTTTCCCTCCCGCTATATATTTCTTGTTTTTTTCTCTTATCCCGGCTGCCGCATTTTATGCGAGCGGGAGAGTATCCTGGCGCGTGAAGGGCCTCACGTGGAATACCTCCGATGCGGCATCGGCAACCCGTACGGTGTCTTCAGGAGCGGTATATACGCCGAAACGCCACTGCCCGAGGCGCGTCTCGTTCAGGGTGGTCACGAGCGGGGAGATCTCTTCGAGCCCGATAAGGGCATGACGGTTCCGTACCTGCACCCTAATCGACATCTCCACAGGAAGCGGAGGGATATCGATGAGCACCCCTGACTCCTCCACTCCGGCGATCTCTGCGATCTCTATCGAAATCTTCCGTCTCTTATCGGGAGCCGCATATTCCCTGAGCATCACGGGGTTAACCTGATCCCGCCCGACATAGACAGCCCGCTTAAAGAGCCTCCTCTGGTATACCCGGGAAGCGAGCATGCGGGCGGTGGGATCCCCTGACGCGAGAAGCGTGTGGATGCAGGCTGCATCATCCATGCGGAGCATCGGCCTGATAAGGGAAGGGTTGGCACCCACGTGTGCCCGGACTGCGAAATTGAACATCGTCTCTGCGATCCTGCTCACGTGATGGAAATAAACGGCAGGTCTCATCAGGGTTCTCGCAATGAGAAGCGATTCGGCGGCATTGACCCCACTCTCATCGAGAACGATTCCGCCTTCGGTCAGGAGCGTACTCCGCACGAGCCGGTGCACGTCCACGGTTCCGTACGGAACCCCGGTGTAGTGGGCGTCCCGGAGAAGGTAGTCCATCCTGTCGACATCGAGGTCGCCGTGAAGGATCCCTGAGAGCGGGTGGGTCCCGAGGATGACCGCGCAGACCTCCTTCCAGTCGATGCCAGTGTCGAAAAGAAGTTCTTCGAGCTCGTCGCCGGTGAAGAGATCTGCGACTTCGTGGTGGGAATGCCCGAGGTACTCTCTCATGAGGGGCTCGATCGCGTGCGAGAGCGGGCCGTGGCCAATGTCATGGATAAGGGCCGCGACAAGGATCAGGCGACGTTCGGGTTCGGCGAGACCGATCTGCCTGCACATCAACCCCGCGAGATGCATCGTGCCGAGCGAGTGCTCGAACCTTGTATGGTTCGCCCCGGGATACACGAGGTACGAGAAACCGAGTTGTTTCACATATCTCAGCCGTTGCAGCACCGGCGAGTCGAGGAGCGGAAGCGCACAATCTTCTACCTCCACGTACCCGTGCACGGGATC
>JAJRBP010000188.1 GCA_028679405.1 Methanoregulaceae archaeon
ACCGCATTCGCGTTCTGGGTGGCAGCCCTCTCGATCTCCGGGTTCCCTCTCTTCAATGGTTTCGTGTCAAAGGGAATGGTCCTGATGGCTGCGGAACACACGAGCATCTGGATCTGGGTGCTCCTCGAGATCGCATCCTTCGGGACATTCGTCTCTTTTCTCAAGCTAGGGTATTTCGCCTTCTTACGACGCGGTGATACCCCGGCCTCGGATCCACCTCTCCTCATGCAGGCTGGCATGCTCGGGACAGCCGCGTTTTGTATTATTTTCGGCGTGTTCCCCACGCTCCTCTTTGCAATTCTGCCTTATCCAACCGGTTATGTTCCGTTCGCCCCCATCCCCGTCGCCAGCGCATTCATCGTGCTCGGTGCTGCGGCCCTCTTCTTCTTTACCATCGGGCGAAGGATCCTCGAACCCCACGATACTCGTCTGAAGGATTTTGATACCCTGTATATCCGGGCAGGCGAGGGGCTGGTATCTCTCGCCGGAGGGATCGAGGCAGGATTCCGCCAGGTATATTCATACGCCGTGAGCACCGCAGGGCTCCTCTTCTTCGCCGGAAGGACTGCGGGAGGTATGGAGAACCGCACGGTCAACTGGAACATCGCGGTCTTCACCGCAGTGGTGATCGCCTTCATGATGGCAGTCATGCTGGGGGTGGGCATGTAATGCCGGCATCTGTCGCCATGTACTCCCCCCTCATCGTTGCCGTCGGCGGTATCGTTCTTTACTTCACGATAACGCTCATGCCACAACGCCTTCGCCGCTGGAGCGGGACCCTTGCAGCATTGTGGCTCCTTGCGGTATTCGCCCTCCTCATGTCGGTGATCATTCCCTACGCATATGTCCCTGGCGTACCGGTAATGGGTCTTACCGGAGGGCTTCTCATCACCGGTATAGGGGCGTTGGCCGCGTATGCCTCGCAGGGGACGATTGATCCCGACGGACCGGTCCAGCTGTACTATCCTCTCTTCCTTCTTGCGCTAGCCGGGGCGGTCGCGATCGGGTTTGCATCCGATATCTTCACCATTTTCGTGGCAGTCGAGCTCTCTGCCATCCCGGTGTATGCGCTCTGCGCCTATCGGCACCGGGAAGATCCCGCCGCGCTCCCTTCAGCCATGAAGTACATGATGCAGGGCATTGTCGGGACCATAACTGCTCTTTTCGGCATTGCAATCCTGTATATTGCAGGCCGGACACTCTCGATTCCGGCACTTCCCGCCGCGCTCTCGTCTGCCAGCCAGCCGCTGGTCCTGTTCGCGGCGATCCTGATCGTCCTTGGGTACGGGGTGAAACTCGCCATCGTCCCCCTGCATACCTGGCTCCCCGACGCATATGCACGGGCCCCTGCAGGTGTCACCGCAATCATGGTGGGTGCAACGAAGATAGGCGTCCTTATCGCCATTTTCCTCACCCTGTCCGCTCTGCCGGCAAGTCCTGTCGTTTCCTGGACACTCGGGGTCATTATCATCGGGTTTGCCGTCGTGACGATGACTGCCGGGAATCTCCTCGCCCTCAACCAGCCTGATATCCGCTATGTCCTCTCGTACTCGAGCGTGGCGCAGATGGGATACATCCTCCTTGGTTTCGGCATCGGCCTGGTGTACAACCTGCCGCTCGGGTTCACTGCAGGTCTCTATTATGCCATCGCATACGGGATAATGAAAAGCGGCTCGTTCCTGGCGGCTGATGCGTTTTCCCGCAGTGCCGGGTCGTCCGAGATCTCGAGGATGAAAGGTCTTGGTGCGAGGCTCCCGCTCGCCGGCATTTCCTTCACCATATTCGTATTCGGGTTGATTGGCGTTCCATTCACCTGCGGGTTCCTTGGCAAGCTCCTGCTCGAGCAGGCAGGGATGGTGACCTCGATGATGAGCGGTTTCGTGCTGGCCCTGATCCTCGCACTGAACAGTGCCATCTCGCTTGGGTATTACGTCCCTCTTCTCTCTACCCTCCTCTTCGGGAAGGATACGTCCGAGCGGACTGTTGGCAGGGTAACCCGGACCCCTGCGAGCTCGCTTGCGGTAGTGGTCTTTCTGGCGGTAATCACCGTATACTTCGGCCTTTTCCCGGAGTCATTCGACTGGATATCCCAGGCAGCAACCCAGATTTTTCCATGGGGGGTGACATAGACGGATACGTGGACTGTCCTGTCCTCGCCTTTCGTTCTCATGGCAATCGCGATCGCCATCGGTTCCCTGATTTACGCGTGGTCAAGGACGGTCGCACCAGGATCGGCCTGGTCGGTAAACAGGAACATGCCCTATGTAGGTGGGGAGGTCGCTGAGGCGCAGGTCTACCAGCCTGAGTACGGGTTCTTCTATGTCGCCCTGTTCTTCACGGTCGTGCACGTGGGAGCGCTTGTCATTGCCATCGCCCCTCCTGACGCCCCCCCGTGGGGGACCCTCGGGTACCTGGCGATAATCGCCATAGCTGTTGCGATCCTGAGGTGGGAACAATGAGCGGCTGCGGTGTCGTGATCAGATATCCGGGAGAACGCCCCGGCACTGCCAGAAACAACGGTTTCATATGCCTGAAGGAGGGTGAGTAACACAATGGCAGCCGATCCTGTCTCACTCAGCAAGCGCCTCGTGAACTGGGCGAGGCTGAGATCCCCGTGGATCACGCTCTATAACAGCGGAGGGTGCAACGCGTGTGACATCGAGATACTCGCCTGCCTGATCCCGCGGTTCGATGTCGAACGGTTTGGGATCCTCGCGAAGGGATCGCCCAGGCATGCTGATATCCTCGTCGTCACCGGGCCGGTCACACTGAAGCAGGCGCCGCGCCTGCGCCGGGTATGGGAACAGATCCCCGAGCCGAAGTATGTGATCGCCACCGGTGCCTGTGGCGCGGGAGGGGGCGTTTTCCAGGGCCTTTACCATGTCGTAGGGGGCGTCGACCAGGTCATTCCGGTCGACGTATTCATGGCAGGATGTCCTCCCCGCCCGGACGAGATCATCAACGCAGTGGTAACCTGCCTTACGCTTATGAAAGAGGACCTCGATCACGGCGGCAGGGCATGGAGACAGAAGGGAAAGGAAGATGCAGGAAAGAACGTCATCGGGGGGACAGCAGTATGAAGGAATCCGTTCATGAGAACCTGACCGCCAGTGCGGTCTCCACGGCTATGCAGGGGGTGGGGACCGTCGA
>JAJRBP010000290.1 GCA_028679405.1 Methanoregulaceae archaeon
GAAAAAGGTAAGGGACCTAATCGAATATCAGGTGATCTTCCGGATCCTGTCGACTGCTTCGCGAAGTCTCCCGATCCCTGTTGCATACGATATCCGTTCCCATCCTGGTGTAAAGAAGGCAGATCCGGGGGTCACTGCCACATGTGCTTTTTCAAGCCACGCGTTCGCAACCCCGATGTCATCCCCCTCCACTCTCACGTATGCATAGAATGCACCGTCCGCAGGTGCCATCCCGTATCCCATCGATTTTAATTCGGTAAGGAGGAAATCCCTCCGTTTTGCAAACTCGGCCCGCATCTCTTCGACGCATTTCTGGTCGCCTTTCAATGCGGCGACGCCCCCGTACATGGCGAAGCTGGTGGGGTGGCTGATCGTATGCTGCTGGACTTTGGACATCTGTCCGATAATTCCGGTATTGGCAACGGCATACCCGAGCCGCCATCCGGTCATTGCATATGCCTTCGAGAACCCGTTTACCGTAACGGTCCGGCTTTCCATGTCCTTGATGCCGGCAAGTGAAATATGCTCTTTACCGTAGGTCAGTTTCTCGTATATCTCGTCAGAGAGGGCAAAAAGGTCATAGTCCTCGCAGATATCCGCAATAAGCCCGAGGGACCGGAGAGAGAGGATCGCACCCGAGGGATTGGAGGGGGAGTTGACCACGATCATCCTGGTCTTTCCCGTGATCCGCTCGAGAAGTGAATCGTCAACCTGGAAGGTCCTCTGCTCGAGGGCGTGGTGGACAGGTTTCCCGCCCGCGATTTGCACGCACGGTTCATAGCTGACCCAGGACGGGTCGAGGATGATCACCTCGTCGCCCGGGTTGAGGATCGCTTCCATCGCCTCGTAGATCGCATCCTTTGCCCCGCAGGTGACGATCACCCCTTCGGGGATGCAGGAAAAACCATTCTCTTTCCTGATCTTTTCCGCAATTGCAGCCCTGAGACCAGGAATTCCGTTACTGTCGGTATAGTGGGTCTCCCCCCTGTCAAGGGCTGCGGCACATGCGTCCCTGATATGCTGCGGGGTATCGAAATCGGGTTCGCCGATGGAGAGGCTGATGACATCGACCCCCGATGCCTGGAGCTTCTTGGCCCTGGCAGTTATCTCGATGGTGGCCGAGGGAGCGATGGACGCAATCTTTTCGGAGAGCTGCCTCATCCCAATCTCTGGACCATCTTGATTGCCGACTCGACCGCACGTCGTGCATAGTCGATCCGCTCGTTTGCCTCGAGCCTCGTCATACCCGGACCCGATATCCCGAGGGTTACCGGTTTTCCATATTCGAGGGACAGGTCGATGGCCTTCCTGGCGGCATGCTGGACTACTACCTCGTCGTGCTGGGTCGCTCCTTCGATGACACAGCCGATCGTGACCACCGCATCGACCACCCCGCGCTGGAGCATCTTCTTTACCGCGAGCGGCATGTCAAACGTCCCGGGGACATACATGCATTCGGCCACCTCAGCACCGAGGAACTCAGCGTGCTCCCTCCCCTCGACCTCCATCATATACGTAATCTCACGGTTGAACTCCGCAACCACAAAACCAAGTTTTATCGCCATATTTCCCTCCTCATACTCTCCTTTTATGATTCATAACCTTAGCCTCACCTTCGTGCGGGGCCTGCATCCTCGAAACCCTGGCGCTGTCCTGTCCCTGCATCCTTCTCGAGTTCTTTTGGATAGAGGATGAGCCGTACCGCGTTCACCGCATGCTCGCGCGTCCTCTGTTCTGCGAGCCAGGCAAGCTGCCGGTCGTCCTCTGCTTCGTCCTCGTGGACGAAGACCTCGACGATGTGGGTGTTTGTCATGAGCTGTGCCATGATCAGCCCCTGCGAGGCTTCATGGGCACAGACCCGGTCCTTCTCCGCGCCCCCCGGCATGCCCAGGGCTATCACGATGTCGCAACGTCGTTCCTCGATCAATTTTTTACATGCCACCGGGAGGTCCTTGATTCCGGGGACCGTCACGCGCTCGATGGAGACGCTTGCGTGCTTCCTGAGTTCCCCGATCGCGATACCCCCCATGTTCACCCGAGCAAAGGTGGTATCGGCGACCCCGACCCTCATCCAAGGACCTCGCAGGCTGCCTGGGCGCCGCTCCCCCTGACCTTCGCCCCGTTTTTCCTGAGAGCATACTCTACGGCCGTGAGTGTTGCCAGGATCTCGGGAGCACCTATCGCGCCCATCGTCCCTATCCGGAAGATCTTTCCTTTCAGTTCGTCCTGGCCCCCGGCGATCTCTATTCCCATCTTCTTGACTGCCCCTCTCAGGCCGCTGTCGCTTATCCCTTCGGGGATTCGCACCGCGGTGACGGTATTCGAATAGCCGTGTAATGAGTCCGTCACCGGGAAAAGCGACAGCCCCCAGGCGTCAACAGCAGCCCGGACGGACTCTGCCATCTTCCGGTGCCGGGCGATCCGTGCAGCCATCCCTTCCTCCTCGACGATTAGGCAGGCTTCGCGCAGTGCGAGGAAGAGCGGGACTGCTGGTGTGAACGGGGTCTCCATCGGGGTTTTTCCTCCGTTCTTCCGGTATGCCGCGAGATCGAGATAAAACGGGAGGTCAGGCACGATCCGTTCCCACGCTTTTTTGCTTACTGATATCGCAGAGAGACCTGCAGGACCTGCCAGGCACTTCTGCGAGCCTACGATCGCGACATCGACGCCCCACTTATCCGCCTCGACAGTATCCCCGCCGATCGAGGTGATTCCGTCCATTACAAAGAGCGCATCATATTCCCGCGCAAGCTTTCCCACTGCTTCGGCCGGGTTCCGTATCCCTGCGGAGGTTTCGTTGTGCACCATCGTCACCATCCGCGCACCTTCCTTGAGGGCGCGCTCGACCCCGGCGAGGTCGAGGGGAGTCCCCCACTGAGAGGCGACGAGCTCCGCCTTCCCGTAGCGCTGGGCAATCTTGTACAGCCGTTCGCCGAACTTCCCGTTCACAAGACAGGCGATCTTTTCGCCCTTCCCGAAGTTCGCAACAGCCGCTTCCATAGAGGCAGTACCCGAACCGCTGACGACGAAGATCTCGTTCCCGGTTCCAAACGCAGTCTTGAGAACGCGGACGCAGTCGGCATAGACCGTTCCGAACTCGTTTCCCCGGTGGTTGATAGCCTGACGCACCATTGCAGACCTGACCCGTTCGGGCATCGGAACAGGGCCCGGGATCATCAGGAGTGGTTCTTTTTCCATGTAGATCTGCTCAGAGTATATCTATATAGGCACAAAATATGTTTGGATGACCGGAACGGCAGAGGTTGCTATTATCTCAGGATCCGCATCGGACGCAAAGATCACGGACAAGGTCAGACGGGTCCTTGACGAGAACAACGTACCATATGACGCCCAGATCATCTCTGCCCATCGCGATCCCGACAAGCTTGACGCCTACATCAAGACCAGCAGTGCGAAAATATTTATCGCGATCGCAGGTCTCTCGGCAGCCCTGCCAGGCGTGATTGCATCCAAAACCGACAAACCCGTGATCGGCGTCCCGGTCAGCGGCACGCTCAACGGCCTCGATGCCCTCCTCGCCATTGCCCAGATGCCAAAAGGCGTACCGGTGGCCTGCGTGGGTGTCGACAACGGGGAGAATGCAGCCTGGCTCGCAATCCGGATCCTGAAGCTGGTAAACAAATAAAACGGCTCTGTTTCTCATTCCCTTTTCAGATATCTGATCCTCCCCTCCCCATAGATATTGACAGATGTCATCCCCGGTCCAGAGGATAATGCCCCCCGGACCCGGGAGATAAAAAAAGAAAGAAGTGAGGACTGGCTCTGATGCGGGAAAGAAGATTACTGGCCAACTTTCTTCAGGCCGGAGATCCTTTTCTCGATCAACTCCAGCTGGAGTTTCAGGTGCCCGCGGTGGACCTCGAGCGCCTTGATCTCGTCTTCGATCGACACCATGCCGCCGCACCCGCAGTGGCTTGCACAGCCGGTTTGGCACTGATCATGGGAAACCATACACATTTCATTTCACCTCCTTTCAAGTTCTCCACTATTACAATAATTTGGATAGTATTAATACTACAAAGTTTATAGTAATATAGTCAGTATGTCCCGCGATAGTAACCGGCTCTGTCTCTGCCCCATGCAGGGTGTCATCGATACGATCTCAAAGAAATGGGCGCTCCTCATCATCCACGTCCTTGGTAATAAGCCGCGACTCCGTTTCAACGAGATAATGAAAGAACTCGAAGGAATAAGTCCCAAGACTCTCACGGACACACTTGCTGTTTTACAGAAAGAAGGGTTCGTGGGAAGAGAGGCATTCTCCGAAATCCCCCCGCGGGTGGAATATTACCTGACCGATGACGGGAAGGAACTGTGGGATGCGATCCTCCCTCTCCTGGAATGGACCATGAAACGGGAGAACTTTTCCCAGGACCTCTGCCCATCCCATTGTTTTAAGAAACCCGGGCACCACTGATTCCGGGTCATGGATTTCAGATGTTCTGCATAATGAAGAACGTATATCCGAAATACCGCCTGTATTTCTGATAAATCTCCGTTTCGAACTCGCAGGATCTCAGGATATGCATGAATTCAGGATTTTCCATGTGTATCTCCATGAGGGTGCGGACCCTCCCGAGCATCGGGGCATAATAGTGATCCCACCAGCCGGATTCCGGTAACCTGAAGGTGGCGACCAGCCTGAGCCCTGCGTCCCGGACCTGCCCGACCTTTTCCTCTTCGCGGTACAGGGTGCATCCCTCGAGTTCCCAGAACCGGACCTGTTCATCAGGCGGGTCGCGATCGAACCAGGCAATGTCGGAGACCACGAGGTATCCCCCCTTTTTGCAGAGGGATCTCCATGAAGCCAGCCCCTTTTCAAACCCCATGAGGTAGATCGCCCCCTCCGACCAGATGAGATCGAACTGCCCTGCAGAAAACGGGAGGGCCTCCATCGAGGCCTTCACCGTCGCGATCTTCTCGTTCACGCCCTGTACCAGGGCCCTTGCATGGAGGGTGCTGAGAAATGGCCGGTGATTGTCGACTGCAATGATCGTGCCCCCGAGCAGGCGTGCGAGGTCGAGTGTCTGCGTCCCGGTCCCACAGCCTACATCGAGCGCACGGGCATCGGGGGGAAGGCCGGTAAGATTTGAGAAGGCCTTCCTTGTCGCCGCTGCACATCCCGGCCCCTGCCTGGGAAGGGGGGAGAAAATATGGTAGAAAAATTCTTCCGGTGTCGTAATCGCTCCTGTTCCAGAAAATACCAGGGTGATTGAAAGCCTCTTTCGGGCGGACCCTGTTGAATTTGGGAAGGAACTCGCTATTTTCCTTTGTTTCCCTTCCCGAGCACTTCCTGAACGATCTTCATCGCGCAGAACTCGCCGCACATCGAACAGGTCTCGAGTTTCCCGTCCCGCTCGTGGATCTTCCGTGCGTGTTCGCCGAAGAGCGCCAGGTCGAACTGTTCATCCCAGTCGAGGCGACGTCTCGCCTCCGCCATTCTGGCTTCACGCTGGCCGTTGGTCCCTTCCTGCTGCCGGCTCAGGTCCCCGACATGGGCTGCGATCCTGGCCACCCGTGTCCCTTCGACGATATCGTCCTTCAGTGGCAGGGCAAGGTGCTCGCTCGGCGAGACCATACAGAGGAAATCAGCACCGTTCATGCATGCGATCACCCCGCCGATCGCTGAGACGACATGATCGTACCC
>JAJRBP010000165.1 GCA_028679405.1 Methanoregulaceae archaeon
GAAGGAGACCCTGGAAAAGCATTTTTGCGGTAATATTTTTCGCGCTCATCGCTGCAACGTTCTTCACGGCTGCCTGTCTGATCTCAGGGACCGAGACAAGCATCGATACCGGCATTTCCCGCCTTGGTGCGGATATCCTTGTCGTTCCCGCCGATTTCACCCCTGAAGCCGAGGCCGTCATCCTTACAGGACAGCCCACCACATTTTTCTTTGAAAATGAAAAGATAGGGGAGATCGGACGGGTTGAAGGGGTCGGACAGACGGCCCCCCAGGCATACATCGCGACACTGAGTGATGCGCCGTGCTGCTCTCTTCCCGTGGAACTTATCGGATTTACCCCCGGGGAGGACTTCACGATCACCCCCTGGCTCAGGTCGAGTGCCGGCAGGATGCCTGGAAAAGACGAGGTGATCGTGGGGAGCAGGATCGAGGGGGACATCGGGTCTGACCTGAAGTTTTATGGCCACGATTTCAGGATTTCCGGCCGGCTTGAACCTACAGGGATGGGTCTCGACTCTTCGGTATTCGTAAGGATGGAGGACGCGATCGAGATGGCGGGAGAGTCTGGGTCGAGGGCAGTCCAGACACTTGATTTCAGCACAGGCCGGATATCGTCGGTGCTCGTGAAAGTACGCGAAGGCGAGGACCCGGTCGTGGTGGCGTCGAGGATACAGGCCCAGGTGCAGGGGACGAGAGCGATCACATCCCAGTACCTGGTCCAGAGAGTGGCAGGGCAGATCTCGCAGACAGTAGGCCTCCTCGATGTTCTGACCGTTGTCCTGATCCTTATCGCCACCCCTTTTGTCGCTCTCACCGGGTATATCGTGGCAGATGAACGTCGTCGCCAGATTGGGATGCTCAAGCTGATCGGAGGATCCAATGCCTTCGTATTCTTATTTGTGATGATGGAGACCATGTTCCTGGCCGTGATCGGCGGTGCAGTAGGAATACTGTCTGCGTTCCTGCTGATCTCACATTTCCATGATCTCGTCAGGATCTCTCTCGATATTCCTTTCCTTCCTTCATTTCTTGGCATCGCCATGACCGCTTTACCCCCCCTCCTACTCGCGGTCACAGCCGGGGTTATTGCCGGCATCTATCCGGCATTCCGTTCTAGTACCCGAGAACCGTTCGAGGATATCAGTGGAACGTATGAGTGATGCTTGAGACGAGAGATCTCGTAAAGAGTTTTTCCGGACCGGGCGGCGAGGTCCGGGCGGTTACCGGGGTTACCCTCCGGGTAGCGAACGGGGAGTTCTGCATGGTGATCGGTCCTGATTCATGCGGCAAGTCCACACTGGCGGGTATGATAGGAGGGCTCACTCCGCCGTCTTCAGGTAAGGTGCTTATCCGGGGGGAGGACATCTGGGCTGGATCGCAGGCAAAATTATCGCGGATCAGGGGGAGGTCGCTTGGGTTAATCTTCCCCTCTGCCGGACTTCTCCCGAACTTTTCGATCCAGGAGAATATCGAACTGCCGGCGTACGTGCTTGGTTCCACCCTTCGTATAGAGATTCGTGCGGAACAACTCCTCGCGAGGGTAGGTCTCGAAGGGAAAGGCCAGGTACTTCCTGCGGGTCTTTCCCAATGTGAACTGGTCAGGGCTGAAATTGCACGGGCGCTTATCAACGATCCAGGTCTCATCATCGCAGACGACCCGGTATGCGGTCTTTCCGGTGATGAGGAAGAACAGGTGATGCGTATCTTTTCAGGATTGCACAGGGAGGGAAAGACGATCCTTCTGATGACGACCGCAGAGGGACTGGCAGGATATGCCGGCCGCGTCATCCGGATGGTGAAGGGGAAATTGTTATAATCTCCTCTTATCCAGCGCCCCCGGAACGGAGGGGCTATACCTCTTGGTGACGACTTGTTTCATAATGGGTGCTGCTCATGACCTTGTGCTCCGGGACGTCCTTTGCCCGGGGGGCAGGATTGCCGATATATCCATCAGGGACGGGGTAATCTCCCACGTCGGGTCATCGCCCGGCGGGTCTGATGAGATCAGGTGCAATGGCATGATCGTCATACCTGCAGGGGTGGATATGCATGTCCACATGCGGGATGGAAACCAGCGGGCGAAAGAGGACTGGAAGTCCGGCAGCATGAGTGCGATCGCCGGGGGGGTGACCGTCGTGGTAGACCAGCCAAACACCCAGCCTCCGCTCGAGAACGGCCGCCTCCTTGATTCCCGCATAAACCTGGCAAGAGAGGAGTCTCTCTGCAGTTTCTCGATAAACGGTGCCGTCACTCCCGCCTCAGATATCGGAGGACTCTGGCTGTCGGGTGCGATGGCCTTTGGCGAGATTTTTGCTGCCCCCTCCAGTTACGGAGATGCACTTCCTTCTACGACACTTGCGGAAGCGCTTGAAACGATCGGATCTCTCGGTTCAATGGCAACGATTCATGCCGAGGAGCCTGTCGCAGGCTGCCCCGAACCGGAGGACCTCGTCTCGCATGACCGGTCAAGACCGCCCGAAGGGGAAGCGCGGGCGGTGAGGCGTGTAACCGGGCTTAACCGCACCGGTTGCCGCCTTCATTTCTGTCACCTCTCAACGGCAGGTGC
>JAJRBP010000313.1 GCA_028679405.1 Methanoregulaceae archaeon
CCCTCCTCCCGGTGATCAACCCGCATCTTCAGCCGATCACCCCTGCCGAGATGCAGGGCATGGGAGTCGAGGCGGTGATCACGAACGCCTACATCTTCAACCGCAGCCGCGAGTTCCGGGACCGGGCGGTGTCCTCAGGTCTCCACGAGGTACTCGGGTTCGACGGGGTGATCATGACAGACTCCGGTTCATTCCAGCTCTCGGTCTACGGCCAGGTCGGTGTGACGAACAGGGAAACCATCCTGTTCCAGCAGGAGATCGGGAGCGACATCATCGTGCCGCTGGATATCCCCACCCATCCGGATACCCCCAGGGAGGAAGCAGAATACAACCTGACCGTCACCATGGAACGGATCCTTGAAGCGAAACAACTGCTGGGGGAGGGTGCGCACCTTGCCGCGCCGGTCCAGGGCGGCATTTACCCGGATCTCCGGGAGGAAGCGGGCCGCCTGGTGGGGGCGCTCGGCCTGACATTCTGCCCTATCGGGGCGGTGGTACCCCTCATGGAATCCTACCGGTACAAGGACCTCGTCCGGGTGGTGCGTGCAGTGAAAACCGGTCTCCCCCCCTCCGCATGCGTGCACCTTTTCGGCGCGGGGCATCCCTCGATGTTTGCCCTCGCCGTTGCAATGGGCTGCGATCTCTTCGATTCCGCAGCATATGCGCTCTATGCAAAGGAAGGACGCTACCTGACCACCTACGGGAGTCTCAGGCTGGACGAGCTTGCAGACCTTCCCTGTGCGTGCACGGTCTGCAGGAATCACACCCCCGGAGAGATCGCATCTGCCGGGGACCGGGTGCGTCTCCTCGCCCTCCACAACCTCTATGTCACCCTCGCGGAGATCGCCCGTGTACGGCAGGCGATCGCGGACGGGGTCCTCTTCGAGCTCGTGGACGAACGGTGCAGGGCTCACCCCGCACTCCTCCAGGGCTACCACGAGCTCCTCCGGCATAACCGCACCCTCGAGCTGCATGACCGGGTAAGCAAGCGCAGGTTCTTCTACAGGGGCATGGAGAGCTGTTCGAGGACCGAAGTACTCAGGTACCACAATATGATCGGGAGGTTTTCTGTGACCGGAAGGGTACTGGTCTCTTTCGACGGGACGGTTCCACCCGGATACGATACGGTATTCTGGTTCAAACCTCCCTTCGGCCCGTACCCGCCAGAACTCTGCGAGACCTTCCCTATCGGCCAGAGCGAACTCCCTGACTGGGACGCACCGATGGTCAGATCTGGCTGTGCCGGAATCCGGGCCCTTTCCGAGGCCAACCCCGGGACCGGGATCACGGTAAGATGCGGGAAGGAGTGGCGCGATCTGGTGACTGCAGAGGTCCCGGGGGTTGAGATCGATGAGGTATGATATCAGGGCGCGGGACTGCCTCGCCAGGTCAGGTACTTTTACCGCCGGTGATCTTACCTGCCGGCTTCCCGGGGTCATTGAGACAGACCAGGTCTTCCCGGACCTGAAGAAGAGGCGGCATACAAACATCCCGCTCTCCTCTGACACGGAATTCGCTGAATCGTGGCAATTCAGGGCCGACTCCCCGCCGGTCGAGGTCCACCCTGCGGTTTCTCCGGGTGCAGGACATGGCGATGTCGTCATGATACCATGCTGGCATACCGCGCTTTCCCACCCGGCAGCGTATGTACGATGGTTGATCGCGCTGAAGGAGCGTGTCCCGCCCGACACGATCTGGTACGCCCCTGCCGCCGCTCTCCCCTCGACGGCCCATCTTCTCAGTTATACCGGGTTCGACCTCTTTGACTTCAGGGCTGTCGAGCTCCGGTCTGCCCAGGGCATATTCTGCCTCCCCGAAGGTGAGTTCCCGGCAGAAATGATGGAAACGGGTGCCTGCAGCTGTGCCGGTTGTGCAACCGGCGACCTCCGGAGCCACAACCGTCTCGCACTCATCCGCGAATTCGCGCTGATCAGGGATTTTATCTCGAGGTCAAGGCTTCGGGAACTCGTCGAATCGCGCTCGAGGTTCGTATCTGAGCAGGTCTCGATACTCCGGTTGCTGGACGCATCATATGCATTCACGGAGCCGAGGACACCGGTCGTGCGCAGGGCACCTTTCGGGGCGACGACGGGGGAGGCCCTCCGGCGCGTGGAGGTCGTCCGGTTCAGGGAGAGGGTGAGCAGGCGTTTCCTCCCTCCCGCAGCCGACGTGGCGGTTCTCCTCCCGTGCTCTGCAAGAAAGCCCTATTCGCTCTCGCAGAGTCACAGGAAGTTTATCCAGGCGATCGCCGGGAGAGCGCACGAACTGATCATCACATCGCCTGTCGGCCTCGTCCCCCGCGAGCTCGAAAGGATATACCCGGCTGCACACTACGACGTGCCGGTCACCGGGTACTGGGACCGCGAGGAGCAGGGAATCATCGCGGCAGCCATCGCTGAATACTTTTCGCATCACCCTTACCGTCGGGTCATCGCCCACCTCGACGGGGGCGCGCTCCAGGTCGCGCAGACGGCTGCTGAGATATGCGGGATCTCCATCGAGGTCACATGCCGTGACCACCCGCTCAACCCGGTGTCGCTCAGGTCGCTTGAGGAGGCACTTGACGGGGAATCGCCGATCAGGCCCGACCCCGTCAGGGGGATTCTGTCGTACCAGTTCGGGGGCCAGGCAGAGACCAGGGGCCTGGAGATTCGGGCAAAGGGGCCGGAAATGAAAGTTTTTTTGAAAGGAAGCCAGGTCTTCTCCCTGGACCCGGCGACAGGTTACCTCAGGCCGACGTTCGAGGGCTGGAACCTGATCGAAGGATACCGGGTGGACATGGGAGATCTCGTCCCTGAAGGCGACGTCCTCGCGCCCGGTGTCCTCTCGGCCGCTCATGGGATCCGGGACGGGGACGAGGTGCTGGCGGTCGGGACCGGTGCAATCGCGACAGGGCGCGCAGCGATGAGCGGTCAGGAAATGGAACAGTATACCCGGGGCGTAGCCGTCCGCGTGCGGAAAGTCAGGAAACTCTGAATGCTCTGACATCCGCATCCCGGGCAGAACCCCATGCATTTTTTTATAGGACGGGAAAATGGTTCTGCCCATCGGGGAGCAACGGCGGAATCAGGAAAAAAACAGAATCCAGGGAACCCGCAGCGACTGGTATGGTCGGACCCCTGCGTGTGGGAGGGGGCCCCCGCGGTTCGAAAAGTATTGAAAGACTGATACCCTAGTATACTACCACAAAATCCTTGAGGCCGTGAAAGTGGTTGACGTGAATACGACAGAACAGCCCGGAGTTCCCGCCAGGGAGGCAGGACAGCCGGCCACACCGGTCGTGGTCGCAGTCCCGAAAGAGCGGGCTGCCGGTGAACAGCGCGTTGCGATGGTGCCGGAGATCGTGAAGAGCCTTGTGAAGTCGGGGTGCGAGGTCCGGATCGAGCGCGACGCAGGTACGGGAGCGTTCTACCCTGACGACCTCTATCTCGCAGCCGGGGCAAAGATCGTCCCGGGCCGGAACGATCTGCTGGAAGGCGCGAGGATAGTTCTCTGCGTCCAGCCGCTGGATGAGGAAGCGATCGGCCATCTCGCCGGGGGAACGATCGTCGTCGGATTCATGAACGCGGCGAACAACCCCGGGACCGTGGCCAGGATGCGCGACCGGAATATCACGGCCTTCGCTCTCGAGCTCGTCCCCCGGATCACCAGGGCGCAGAGCATGGATGCCCTCAGTTCCCAGGCAACTGCCGGCGGGTACGTGGCAGCGATCCTTGGCGCAGGGAACTGCCCGAAGTTTCTCCCAATGCTGACGACCGCTGCAGGCACGATACGGCCGGCAACGGTACTCATCCTCGGTGCCGGCGTTGCCGGGCTCATGGCTATCGCCACGGCTAAGCGTCTCGGTGCCGTCGTCGAGGCGTACGACGTCCGTCGCGCTGCAGGCGAGCAGGTCAGGAGCCTCGGCGCCAGGTTCATCGAGCTTGAGATCAATGCCGAAGGCCAGGGAGGTTACGCCCGCGAGCTTACTCCGGAGGAGAAAGTGAAGGAGCAGTCGATGGTCTCTGCCGCTGTTGCGAGGGCCGACATCGTGATCACCACGGCAAATATCCCCGGCCGGAAGGCTCCCCGCCTCATCACCCGGGAGACGGTGGCAATGATGCGGCCGGGCGCCGTCATCGTCGACCTTGCCGCCGAATCGGGCGGTAACTGCGAGCTGACCAGGCCTGGGGAGACCGTAGTCGAACATGGTGTCACGATCCTTGGCCCGCAGAACCTGCCTGCACGTATCGCGTTTCACTCGAGCCAGATGTACGCAAAGAACCTGCAGTCGTTCCTCTCGCTCCTCCTCGACAAGGATGGCAGGCTTGTCAGTGAGTATACCGACGAGATTCTTGCTGCAAGCCTCCTGGTCCACGCAGGCGAGGTCAGGCACGGCCCTACGCGTGACCTCCTCAACGGGGGTAAACCATGACTGACGTCACCATGCTCTGGACCGCGGTTTACATCGCGATGCTGGCCGCATTCACGGGCTACGTCGTTATCAGCCGGGTCCCCGCAATCCTGCACACGCCCCTTATGAGCGGTTCGAACTTCATCCATGGGATCGTGCTCGTGGGCGCGATGGTGGCGCTCGGCCTGGCCAGGACCCCTCTCGAACAGGCGATCGGTTTCATCGCGGTCGTCCTCGGCGCGGCGAACGTTACCGGAGGCTACGTGGTCACGGAACGGATCCTCCAGATGTTCGACCGCAGCGGGAAGAAAACAGGGAAGGAGGAGAGGAAATGATCGACCCCTCTCTCGCAGTCGAGCCGGTCTACATTGCGACGATCTTCTTCTTTATCGTCGGCCTGCAAAGGATGAGCCACCCGCTCACCGCAAGGAGCGGGATCGTCTGGGCAGGAGCCGCGATGCTGATCGCGACGCTTGTCACGTTCTTCACCCCGGACCTCACCAATCTTGCCCTTATTGCGATCGCGATCGTCATCGGGGGAGGCTTTGGCTATATCGCCGCAAAGCGCGTCGCGATGACCAACATGCCCCAGATGGTCGCGTTCTATAACGGCATGGGCGGCGGCGCAGCGGCCGGGATCTCGGCCATCGCGCTCCTGGGTAACCCCGGTGCCGTCACGGGATCGCTCGCGGTTGTCGGCGGTCTCATCGGAGCCGTCTCATTCTCAGGCAGCCTCATCGCGTTCATGAAACTCCAGGGCTGGATGCCCCCGCGGCCCGTCACCTTCCCGGGCCAGCAGGTCGCCAATATGGCGGTCTTCGCCCTCGCAGTTATTTCAGGTGTGCTGATCCTCTGGCACCCGTCCTGGGTCCCTGCGGGCGTTGCCCTGTTCCTCCCGCTGTTCTTCGTCCTCTCGCTCGCGTTCGGGCTCCTGATGACCCTGCCCATCGGCGGGGCCGACATGCCTGTCGTGATCTCGATGTACAATGCTTTCACCGGGCTTGCGGTCGCCCTCGACGGGTTTTCGTTCCCGACTCCCAACTATGCCATGATCATCGCGGGGGTGATCGTAGGGGCGGCAGGAACGCTGCTCACGCTCAACATGGCACGGGCGATGAACCGCCCGCTCTCGAACGTGTTCTTCGGGGCATTTGGCGCGACTGAGGAAACCGGCGTGCAGATCCAGGGTAGTCTGAAGCCCATCGAGGCCGATGACGTCGCGATCATGCTCGCCTACGCAGACAAGGTGATCATTGCTCCCGGCTACGGCATGGCGGTTGCACAGGCACAGCAGAAGGTGA
>JAJRBP010000123.1 GCA_028679405.1 Methanoregulaceae archaeon
CCTTACCCTGCCTGCGAAGAAAAGAACAGGCTGTGTCCGGGTGGGGTTCCCTGTAGAGAGTCATCATCCCCGGATCGAGGACTGCGACGAACCTCTCCCCACCCGCGAGGCAGCGGCACTCGAAGGAACGCTCGGTGAGCCTTCTTTCGACACGGATCACTGCTCCCGAGGAGACGCAGCACTTCCCGCACCGGGTGCACTCAAAGGGCACCGTCATATCCCCCCTTGCCAGGCACCGGGTTCTCATCCGGTTCCAGCACTTCGCAGACCCGGACCATCACCGAGTGCCGGGCTTTTGTCGCCACGACGAACCGGCGGGAACGATCGTCTGCTTCGAGCCGGACGAACCCGAGCCCGCAATCCACGTCCCAGAGGACGAGCCCTTCGGGGGAGGCAGGTCCGAGGAGAGTGGAGAGATCACCGGCGAGGCGGGCCTGGATGAACGACTCGCCGGCCCGGCCTTCCCCGACGAGTACAAGTGCGGCGGCCATGTATCGCACCATGTGCCAGAGGTAGCTCTCAGCTCTCACCTCGAAGAATGCCCCGCACCCACTCTCTGCCACCTTTGCTGAGAGGACGCAGCGGTTCGGGTTCTTATCGTTCGCACGTGCGAACCCGGTAAAGTTGTGACTGCCGCAGAAGGAGCGCGAGGCCTTGTCCATCGCGGCATAATCAAGTTCAGCCTCCCCGAAATAATACCGGTAGGTCCTGCTCCGGGCATCGTAGCGCGGGTGGAACTGCGGCCCGACAATCGCGTACCCTGTACACCAGCAGTCCGGAGGGAGCTGCCAGTTCAGGGCGGCGATCGCCCGATCCGGGTGTGGAGTTGTGAATGCGTAGACCTGCCCCCGCGAATGCACCCCGCGATCCGTCCGGCCGGCCGCGTAAAACCCCGCAGACCTCCAGTCCGGGAAGAGTCCCAGCCTCATACATGCGGCGACGAACTCCCCCTCGACCGTGCGGCTGCCAGCCTGCATCTGGGAGCCGGCAAACCGGTCTCCAAGGTAACAGGTGCGGAAAGCGAGCCTTACCTTATCCTCGGCCGGAGCTTGATCCGGCGCTTGATCCGTTTCCATGTGTTCCGAAGCGACTGCCTCGTGTATGTCCGGAGCGGCGTCATCTTCCCCACGGCTGCCGTCCGGCCTGCACGGATCGCGGCAAGAACCGATCCGGCGTCCGGTTCGGCATCTATCAGGGTCCTCCCGAACCCGAGATACCGTGCATTGTGCGCATCGCTTCCACCCACACAGGGCTTGCCGATCCTCCTTGCAGCCCTGGCCGCCTTCCGGTTGGCGGAACCGACGATATACCGGCTGTTGAATACCTCGATCGCATCGACTTCCAGGAGCGCGTCCCGGTACCGCCTCGCGACACCATGTCGCCACATATGGAAGGGGTGCGGAAGTATGAGGACTGCTCCCTTCGACCTGGCCAGCGCGATGGTATCCAGCACGTCCATCCCCGCAGGAATCGTTTCCGTAATTCCAAGTGCGATCAGGTGTCCCTGTCTCGTGGAGATCTCGAGCCCGGGAATGATAACCACCTTCGACTTCCGGCCGAGTGCTTCCTTTGCCCCGTCGACCGTATCGTGGTCTGTGATCGCGACGACGTCGATTCCCACCTCTTCCGCACGGGCGAGCACCTCCGCCACACTACTTTCCCCGTCGCGGGAAAAACTGGTGTGCACGTGGAGATCGGCGATAAGCATACGATATATGTTTTTTTCACCTCCCTGATATTAAGGGAATCTGACCGGTAGCCAACAAAATACCCTTATATATCTCCCTCCCACATGCGAAAACACCCGTGAGAGAGATGGGGTGAGTGATGCTTTTCCTTGCACTTGTGAAATTCAGGAAAGATTAAGTAAAGAAGTTGTTGCGGAGAACCTCAAGGATAGCGAGTCAGACATGAAAGGACAGGTGAAGTACCAGGGCATCTGCCGGACACCCGGAAAATTCGATACAATCGTGATGTTTGAGGCTTCAAACGAAAAAGTAGCGATGAATATGGCCCTCAGAAGGTTGGACCGGATGGACACAGAAAAGCTCGTGGTGGTACCGGCAGATGAGGGGAGCCCGGCCGGACCGACCTGACACGGGTTTTTTTTTAGAACCCACATCATTATTCTCTTTTCCCGATCCACCGAATTCAGCGAACTTATATACTCACCTGGAGTTTTATTGCTGAGCAGGTGATCAGGAAAATTATGCGGGTTCTCCTCCCGACGGGAACAGCCACGTACGACGTGGTGAAGCAGGCTGCGTCGGTAATCGATGCGGACGTGGTAGTGACGGGAGAAATTGCCTCGTTCGTAACCCCGGCACAGCTTCGCGATATTATTAAGGCCGGGACCTATGACATGGTGATCGTCCCCGGAATGTCGACCGCCGATTTCCGGGGAGTCGAGGAAGAAACGGGAGTCGCGGTGTTCCGCGGTCCGAGGCACGCTGCGGACCTTGTCCTTATCCTTCCCGCACTTGGAAACCTGCCACTCTCGCGAGACGTTCCCGCAGACGAGTTTATCTCCTCAATCAGGCGCGGGGAGGCAGCCGAGCGGGTCCGCAGGACGGAGGCGGAAGCGGAATGCCGGTACCTTGTCAGGGGCGTCAAAATCGGGGGGAACTCAAGGATCAAGGTTCTTGCCGAGATAATGGACGCGCACCACCGGGCAAATATCCGTGAGGTTGTGGAGCGTTACTTTGCCGAAGGGGCTGATATCGTCGACCTGGGGTTTGGATTCGATGCCACCCCCGGAGACGTGGAGAAGGTTTTTGCTTCACTCACCGGGATTGAAGGGCCGCTTGCGGCTGATACCCAGGACCCGGATCTGATCGCAGCGGCACTGCAACGAGCCGACATTATCCTCTCGCTTCACGATGGGAATATCCCGCTTGTAGGAGACCTTGTGTCGCAGGCAGGTGCCTGTGCCGTTCTTGTACCCGGCGCAAAAGATCTGGAGGGGAACATCAGACTCGCAGAGGCTGCGGGGATAACGGCCATCATCGCAGATCCCCTTCTCCAACCGGTCGGTTCCGGCCTGGCCGGGTCGCTCGCAGGGTTCAGTGAGGCAGGGTATCCGCTCTTCTTCGGCGCTGGGAATGTGGCGGAGCTGATCGACGCCGACTCGATCGGGGTCAACGCCCTTCTCGCGGGGATCGCCATGGAACTGCATGCGGCCGTGATATTCACCGCAGAGCACAGTGACAAGACGTCAGGGTCGATCTCGGAGATGCGCAGGGCCACGGAGATGATGATGCTCGCGCGGGACCGCCCCTACCCAAAGGACCTCGGTACCGATCTCCTCGTGATCAAGGAGAAGAGACGGAGGAGAGAGCCGGCTCCGGAATACGCATCCCTCGTGGCAGCACCATCGGCTCCGTCCGATCTCGAGCTTGATCCGTGCGGTAATTTCAGGATCGGGATCGAAGGCCGCCACATCGTAGCAGTTATCGGGGGGAGAGCCGTGACAGGAAGTACCTGGGACGAGGTCTTTTATGCAATTCTCAGAAACGGGGACGTCTCCCTCCTCGATCATGCGGCGTACCTTGGAAAAGAACTGTACAAGGCCGAGCTTGCCATCCGGTTTGGAAGAAGTTTCGAGCAGGACGGGCCGTTCTGAAATGCAGGCCCGCTCCTATCCCGCTCGTGAGACATCCGAGGTTTTAATCAGGCAGCCGTCCCATTTTTCATGTACGGATGAAGATTACAGGAGTAAGCAGGACTCTAATCGATCTGCTCCTCGAGATCGGGCATGAACGGCACCCGTATGAGTTTGCGGGCGTACTCCGCGAAGAGGAGGGAGTAATTAAGGAGCTCTTCCTCCTCCCAGGCACTGTCTCCGGGGAGGACAGTGCCCAGGTGCTGCTCGACATGATGCCCCTTGATCTTCACACCGCCGGAAGTGCGCATTCTCACCCGAGCGGGGGCCTTCGGCCCTCTGATGCGGACCTGTCGTTCTTCCCGAGGGTGGGCAGGTACCATTTCATCGTCGGATATCCGTACGCGGACGGAGACTGGCGGTGCTACCATTCCGATGGCAGCCCGGCACCCCTGGAGGTCGTATCATGAAGAGGGTCGTTGCCACGGGGACCTTCGACCTGCTTCACCCCGGGCACCTGTACTACCTCGAGGAGTCGAGGAAGCTTGGCGACGAGCTCCATGTGATCGTGGCACGGGATGCAAATGTCAGGCACAAGCCAAAGCCCGTCATCCCGGAGGAGCAGCGTCTCAAGCTCGTGAGCGCGTTAAAACCGGTCGATCGGGCATGGCTCGGCGACCCGCTTGATATGTGGAAGCCGATCAGGATGTTGAACCCCTCGATCATCACAATCGGGTTCAACCAGCACTTTTCCGAGGAAGCCCTGCGCGATGGCCTCGCAAAACAGGGCATCGGTGCAGAGGTCGTCAGGATCGGGAGGTATGAGAAAGATACCTACTGCAGTTCCCGCATCATCGTGGATGAGGTCCTGAAACGCCACGGGTGTGTCCGCAAGGACCCCCTTCTCCCGTGAAAGGATCCCGGTCGCCATAATACCGTCCACCCGGTCACACTACCCATCCGGGAAGGTCCGATTACCCTCGTGAATTCCGCCCGGGTATACTATCCACCGGAAAGATCCGATCACCTTCGTGAATACCGTCCGGTCACCTCTCCCGCGGCGAGTATATGTCCATCCATTGCTGAAACAAGCGCCTCCTTCCGGATAAGTGGTTTGAGCATGAGCATGCGATCGAGGCAATACACCTTGAAGAAATACCTGTGGGGGGACCCTCGCGGCGGGCACGGGCCGCTATACCCGGTCCGCCCGAAACTGTTCGTTCCCTGCAGCGATCCATCCCCTAGAGAGGGCACGCCAGGCAGTCCTTCCGGAACGCCCGCGTTCCCAGGCGGAATATTAAATATCACCCAGTGGGTGAACGTGCCCCCGGGTGAGTCCGGGTCGTCCAGGAGTACTGCAAAACTTCCCGCCCCGGGTGGTGCCGGGGACCATGCGAGCGGGGGGGAGATATTTTTTCCGTCACAGGTGAACTGCTGCGGAATGTTGCCTCCCGCCGGGAAGACGGAGGTCGTTACATGGAGCTGTTCCATACCGGTGAGAATCGTAGCATGCCTATTAAACCCTGCTGCCTGCCCCTTCCTCGCGAAAATATATTAATAGTAGGATGGGTAATGAGGCGGTACAATTTCCGGCGGGATCCGCCGGAATTCAGGAGATCTCAACATGCCAAATTTTGCAACCGCGTTCACACCGATGGCAAGTGACAGGAAACTCACGCATAATGACCTGGTCAGGGCGATCAGGCTCATGGTGGCCGACGAGTACGAGGCGATACAGGTGTACACCCAGCTCGCTGACTCGATAGATAACGAACTGGCCAGAACAGTCCTGCTCGACATCGCGGACGAGGAGAAGGTCCACGCAGGAGAATTCCTGCGCCTTCTCTCGATCCTCGCCCCCGATGAGGCGGGATTCTATGCACAGGGCGCCAAAGAGGTAGACGACGTCGCCGCTGGTACACCGGGGAAGAAATCCCCTGAGGGAGTCCCGACAGTGGGGGGTATGAAGGAGTGAGCGCAATGGAGAACGAATTCCTGTTACGGGAAGATGCGCCGATCTCCCCCGGCACCTGGAGCCTTCTCGATACCACGATGATACAGGCGGCAAAGAGTTACCTTTCGGGACGCCGCATCCTCGATATCGAAGGCCCGTTCGGGTTCGGCCTGAAGGGCATACCGCTGACAGACTGCCGCGGTGAAGATGACACCATCGCAAGCGTGGTCCAGCCGCTCCACCTTGTCGTAAAGACATTCTGCCTCGGGAAGCGTGATATTGCTGCTTTCGAGAGGGATGGCCTCATGCTGGATACAGGAGCGGTGGCCTCAGCCGCCCTTGAAAGTGCCGCGGCCGAGGACAATATCGTGTTCAGGGGAACCGGGGCGACCTGTGGCCTCATGACAACGGAGGGGGTCAACTCCCAGCGGCTCTCGTCGTGGAATTCCATTGGGAAAGCAGCCGATGACATAATCCAGGCGGTTACGCGTCTCGATGAGGCCGGGATCCATGGACCGTACGCCCTCGCACTCTCGCCCGCCCGTTATAACCTCCTCCTCCGCCGGTATCCCCAGGGAGGAACAGAGCTTGAGCACCTCCATTACATGGCAACGTCAGGGATCGTGAAATCCCCTGTCCTTGAGGGAGGCGGGGTGCTGATAGCATCAGGAAAGCAGTATGCGTCCATTGCAATAGGCCAGGACATGGCGGTCGGGTTCACCGGTCCCGCGGGAGAAAACCTCGAATTCACGGTTTCGGAGAGCCTGGCCCCGTTGATACGGGAGCCGGCGGCTATCTGCGTCCTTGAAGAAAAATAACCTTTTATGTGCCGGTCATCAAGGCCGGAATCAGATTGCCGACCATCTGAAAATGGACAGCCAGGAATAGTAAGGTTTCTGGAACTCAAGGGTAACC
>JAJRBP010000179.1 GCA_028679405.1 Methanoregulaceae archaeon
TCCGGCTGCGAACCCTTCGGCTCCATTCCCGTCGCGAGCCGGAACCCTGCCCTCCCCTTCTCCTCCTGGGTCATCCGATCACCTGCTTTTTCCTGAGCAGCCGGTGGTATGCGAGCGCGAAGCGGTGCGCCTCCAGCATCCCGAGTCCGGGGAGGCGTTCACGGAGCTCCTCGCGGATCGATCCCATCGCCGCTTTCTGGACGTCCTCGGGGATGACATAGTGGCGTGCCGGGTAGACATAGAAGTACTTCATATCCTCGATGACCCGGCCCGTATTCCTGTCGACCTCGGTAATCCGCTCTATCTCGTCCCCGAACAGCTCGACCCGGATGATATTGTTGAAGTACCCTGGTATCAGGTCGATCGTGTCACCCTTCACCCGGAAACGACCGGGTATGAGCTCGATCTCGTTCCGCTCGTACTGCGATCCCACGAGCCGTTCGAGGAGTGCGCTCCTTTTCACCCTTTCACCGGCCACGAGCTCGAAACCCATATTCCTGAAGTGTTCGGGCTTCCCAAGACCATAGATGCAGGAGACCGAGGCGACTACGATCACATCCCGCCTCGAGAGGAGCGAGGCGGTCGTCGAGAGGCGCATCTGCTCGATCTTCGGGTTGATTTGCGCGTCCTTCTCGATGTACTGGTCCTTCTGGGGGATGTAGGACTCGGGCTGGTAGTAGTCGTAGTACGAGACGAAGTATTCCACCCGGTTGTGGGGGAAAAACTCCTTGAACTCGTTGTACAACTGGGCCGCGAGTGTCTTGTTGTGGGCGATGACGAGCGCGGGCGACTGGACCTCGTTGATCACGTTCGCCATGGTGAACGTCTTTCCCGAACCGGTCACTCCGAGGAGCGTCTGGAATCTCTGTTCTTCCCTGATCCCTTCGACGAGTTTCCGGATCGCCTCCGGCTGCGAACCCTTCGGCTCCATTCCCGTCGCGAGCCGGAACCCTGCCCTCCCCTTCTCCTCCTGTGTCATCCGATCACCTGCTTTTTCCTGAGCAGCCGGTGGTATGCGAGCGCGAAGCGGTGCGCCTCGTCCCTGATCTCCTGGACGAGGAGAGAGGAACGCTCCCGCCTGTCGAGCGGTATCGGCACGGTGTTTCCCTGCACGTATATCTCCTCGTTCCTCTTGGCAAGTGCTATCACGGGGATCCGGCATTCGAGTGCCCGAAGAGCGGCGGAAGCCGCCGCCAGCTGGGTTCGTCCGCCATCGATCACGATAAGGTCGGGGAGGGCAGTATTCTCTGCCTTGAGCCTCGCGTACCTGCGGGACACCACTTCGCCTATCGCCCTGGGATCGTCGATCCCCTCGACCGTGCGGATCCGAAACCGCCTGTACTCTTTCTTCTCCGGCCTTCCGTCCCTGAACCTGACCATTGACCCTACCACAGAGGTACCCGAGATATGGGAGATGTCGAAGCACTCGATAACGTGGGGAACCGATGCGAGCGAGAGGACCTCCCGCAGCTCCTCGAGCCGTATCATGTCCCCGAAGTACCGGACCTCGATGTTCATCCTGACGAGGTCGAGGAGCTTTTTCTTCGGCCCGATCTTCGGTACCGTGACGGTTACCTTCCTCCCCTTGCGGATGGCGAGGTACTCCCTCATCGCTTCGCTTACCCCTTCGGGGAGGATCAGTTCCCCTGGTGGATCGGCCGTTCCGTAGAATGTAGTAAGGAACTCTTCCAGGAAATCTTCCCGGTCCGGGTAGACGTACTCCCTTTTGTTGACGAGAGTTCCTGCGTGGACATTGAAGAGCATGAGGTATACCGTTCCTTCTGCGACGACCGTATTGATCACGTCCTCGTCGGTCTCGACCGGCCGGGATACCGATTGCCGCTTCGAGAGGCCCTCGATCGCATGGATCTGATCGCGTAATACCCGGGCCCGTTCATAGTCCCGGGCGTCGGACCGCTCACGCATCTCCCGCCGCAGGGTCGCGACGAGGTCCCCGCTCTTTCCCCTGAGAAGCACAGTTGCCTTCCGTATTTCGGCCGCATAATCCTCCGGTGAGATCTCTCCCCTGCAGGGCGCGCTGCACGAGTGGAGGTGCCGCCGCAGGCACGCACGTTTCCGCATCTTCCGGCATGTCCGGAGGCGGAAGGTCTTTTTGACGACCGAGAAGATGTAATCCCTTTCTGCGGCCGATATGAAGGGACCGAAGAACATGCCGCTCCCTCCCCTTGTCCGGGCAATCCTTACGCATGGGAACTCCTCGCCGGTCAGCTGGATATAAGAGAATCCTTTCGAGTCTTTGAGGTCGATATTGAACCGTGGCTGGTGCTCCTTTATGAGGCTGCTCTCGAGGATGAGAGCTTCGAGTTCGCTGGTCGTCACGATATAATCTATCGTGGCGATGAAGCCGACGAGTGCAGTGGTCTTCTGGTCGTGGTCCCTGCCCTTGAAGTAGCTTTGTACCCGTTTCCGAAGGTTTTTGGCTTTTCCTATATAGAGAATTTCCCCGTCACCGTTCCGGAAGAGATAGCAGCCGGGCGAGATCGGGAGCGTTCCGGCATCTTCCGGGCTGCAGGTGGTAAACACTTCACCAGGTACCGGCACGTCCTGTCCACTCTCCCCGGACATTTGTTCCCGTTCACCCCTTTACATCCGCTGACAGCATCCTTTTGAGGAATGCTCCCGTATAACTCCCCGGATTCCCGGCAACCGCCTCCGGCGTTCCTGTCGCGATTACCTGGCCTCCCGCGTCCCCTCCGTCGGGCCCGAGGTCGATTATGTGGTCGGCGGACTTGATCACGTCGAGGTTATGCTCGATCACCACGACAGTGTTCCCCTTGGCGACGAGCTCGTCGAGCACCGCGATCAGCTTCTTCACGTCGTGGAAATGAAGACCGGTGGTCGGCTCGTCGAGCAGGTAGACCGTCTTTCCCGTCGCCCTCCTGGCTAGTTCCCTCGTGAGCTTGATCCGCTGGGCTTCCCCGCCCGAGAGGGTCGTCGAGCTCTGGCCGAGCTTGACATAGTCGAGGCCGACGGCCGAGAGCGTCGCCAGTTTCTGCTGGATCCCGGGGATGTGCTCGAAGAGGGCCATCGCTTCCTCGACGCTCATGTCGAGGACGTCAGCAATCGACTTCCCGCGATACTTCACCTCGAGGGTCTCCCGGTTGTACCGCTTCCCCTTGCACTCCTCACAGTCGATGTACACATCAGGGAGGAAGTTCATCTCGATCTTGATCAGGCCATCACCCTCGCACGCCTCGCACCTGCCGCCTTTCAGGTTGAACGAGAACCTCCCCGGCTTGTAACCCCGCACCTT
>JAJRBP010000032.1 GCA_028679405.1 Methanoregulaceae archaeon
GTCGGCACCACAAGCAGGAAGATAACGGTGAGGGTGTAGATCGGGCTCGTGCCGATGTCACCGAAGACTACTCCCATCGACTTGACGACACCTTTGAACGGTGGGGAGGGAGTCTGGTCCGGCATTGTTACCTAGGAATGTCGGAATAAACGATATTATAGATTTGGAAGTATATGGCAGGCGTTCACTGATCACCTTTTTCAGTAAGAGCGCCCGGTCCCCACCTGACCGATCTGAACGAACCTATATCCGTTGTGAGGAGCAACCCGGGAGTGAAGATGTCAGGCAGGGAGAAGGATACAGGAGATCTCATGAAGGACCCGCAGGAGTCCCCTTCCGGTCTCTTCGACCTCCTGGACCGGTCCATGGAGGGGGTGTACAGAGTTGCAGCCATTAATGCGGGGTTGGATATCGGACTTTTCGATCTCTGCGAACGGAGATGCACATCCCAGGACCTCGCAAAACGCACGGGTTGCGACCCGGGAATGATCGAACGCCTGTGCGTGGCTCTCGCATCGATCGGTCTCCTGGATATGTCCGGGGACGGGTATCGTACTACAAGACTCTCCTCGGTCTTCCTGGTCCGCGATTCCCCGTTCGCCCAGGTCGAGTACGTGAGGAAACTGGTACGACACATGAGGGATTACTGGGTGCCACTCCCGGGGATCCTCCGGGAAGGGCCTGTGAAGTATCGCAGCGACAGGTTCTTTGCCGAACTCTCCCTCCCGGCGATGGCCGAGAATGCATTGTGCGGGAGACTGCAGGCCACTGTGCGGGAGATTGCGAAGCAGCCCGGGTTCCCGGAATTTCTGAAAATGGTAGATCTCGGGGGAGGTCACGGACTTTATGCGATCGCGATCGCATCTCTCCTCCCCAGTCTCGAGGCGTATGTGTTCGATCTCCCGTTCGTGACCACACTGGCCGATCAGTACATCAGGGAGTACGGGATGGAGGACCGGGTCCATACAATCGCGGGTGACTTCTTTACCGACGAGATAGGGTCGGGTTATGACCTCGTATTCTCATCCTCGAACCCGAGCGGCAAGAGTGAGAGGATGCTTCAGAAGATTTCGGCGGCGCTTAAGGAGGGGGGGATCTTCGTGAACGAACAGGCCACCGGAGGTCGTGAAAAGAGCCCTTTTACCGAGCTTGAATGGCTGCTCTGGACCCTTGACGGTGAGAAGAAGGGAGGGGAACGCTATACGAAGGAGAAGGACTTCCTGACACAGGAATACCTGGACAGCCTTCGGGACCACAACCTCGATCTCGTCTCAGTGACCGAGATCGAGGACAACTACCATACCGGCCACTCGGTAAAGATGATCATTGCAAAAAAAAGGTAAAACTACCGCCGCAGGAGCTTCCGAAAGATCTGGGTGCCCCGCTCCTCCCCGCGGCCGGGCTCCTTCATCTCTGACGCGGAGTGGAGACGAATGCCGCAAAACGGGCAGAAATTTGCGATTTCCGGTATCTTCTTCCCGCACTGGTGACAAAATGCGACCCCTGAGCCTTCCCGTTCTGCAGGTGATGCCGTTCCTGTGGGGATTTTGGGAATGGTGAGCGCGGGCGGAGCAGAGTGGACCGATGGAGCTGGCGGCTCCTCCCTTTCAGGCAGGGGGACTGGTTTCTTCGCGACCGGTTCATCCCTCTCAAACGGGGAAACAGGTCTTTTCGTGACCGGCTCCTCTCTCTCAAGCAGGGGTACGGGTTTCTTCACGACCGCTTCCTCCCGCGAAGCAAGCAGTCGGACCCATTCCTCTACTTCTTCCACGCGGTCGCCGCCCTTCCCCAGGAAACGGAGCTTCATCGTTCGTACGTCGTCAGATGTTTTCACCGTGATAACGAGGACGGGAATTCCGTCGGACACCTCGAGGATCCCCTCCTGGATCGAGTCGCTCGGGATCTCCTTTGCGGGTACGCCCGAGCGCTGTGTTCCCTTTTCGACAAAGAATATCCTGGTATTGGTGAGGCTGGCATTGAAGGCGAATGTCTTTACTGCAACGTCGGGTGCGTAACAGAGGAGATGTTCCCCCTCCCGAAGGAGAGAGTCGTTCTTTCCTCCTTCATCGTGTCTGGCGAACATAAAATCCATCCTGAAGTAGTACCATCTCTGCACGCGGGGTTAATGTCTTTGTGATGGAGACAGGTTGAATGAAAGTACCTGCAGGTTCTTTCATCGATGATGTCAGTTCACCTGGATCACATTGCCAGATCCTGACGAAAGGGGTGACACAACCTCAAATGGCCCTCTAGGTTCGTGGAACCTGCCCAAAAAAAAAGAGTCAGGAGATCTTACATGATCTCCCTGATCAGCCGGGGGATCTCGGACGGGCGCGAAGCGACGGGCACCCCCATCTCCCTGAGCCGGGCGATCTTTGACTTCGCATCTCCCTCACCGCCTTCGATGATCGCTCCCGCGTGGCCCATACGTTTCTCGGGAGGGGCCGATACGCCGGCGATATAGGCTGCCACAGGGACATCGGTCGAGCGGGCACCCTCTTCTTCCAGCGCACCCCCGACCTCTCCGATAATTACCACGGCCTTTGTTTCCCTGTCTTCAGAGAAACGTTCGAGGACGTCGGTGAAGGTCTGGCCGATTATCGGATCCCCACCGATCCCGACGACCGTGCTCTGGCCGAGTCCTGCCCTGGAGAGCTCGCTCACGATCTCGTAGGTCAGGGTACCGCTCCTGGATATCACCCCGAC
>JAJRBP010000262.1 GCA_028679405.1 Methanoregulaceae archaeon
GTCCTCAGAGAGTATCTCACCCGTGAGCACTCCAGGCACGAAGTCTCATTATCGGATGACGATCGTTCTGATATCCGTGTAAATAAGATTTCACAGTCCCGACCCGTTCTATCAGGATCACATGGACAGCCCGACCAGCCGGACAACATCCGGGGCGACCACGCAAATCGGGGTCCTGTAGACGATGAGGGAGCGGTCTGCATGCCACCAGCCATGCTGAGGTTCGAAAGGGAGATAGATCATGCAGGATTCGAGCTCGATTCGATGGAGAGGGAACGCGAGCACATGAGGCTGGAATGGGAACGGATCCGCAACCTTCCTGAAAAGGCGACAGTTGCAGAACGTCTCTACCGGGAGATCGAAGAAAAATCATACGAGATTGATAATTTTAAATCCGAGATCGACCTCCTGATGACGAAAAGAGACGAGGAGCGGGCACGACAGAACAGGAAATCGCGATAAACCCTCTCTTTTTACCATAATAATACATGAATCTACATAAAAGTATGATAATGTATATATCTGTACAATGCCAAATGGATCTCCCATGCAGACGAAGATCCTTCTTCCGGAGGAGCAGATGCCGAAGAGGTGGTACAACATCCTCGCCGACATGCCCCCCATGGATCCGGCCCTCCACCCAAAGACGGGAAAACCCGTCACTCCAGAAGACCTCTCCCCGATCTTTCCCATGGAACTGATCAGGCAGGAGGTAGCTGCCGACCGGTTCATCGACATTCCCGAGGAGGTCCGCGAGATCCTCGCCCTCTGGAGACCAAGCCCGCTTTTCCGGGCGAGAAGACTGGAGAAACATCTCAAAACTCCCGCGAAGATCTTCTATAAGTGGGAGGGAGTCAGCCCGGCAGGCAGTCATAAGCCGAACACGGCAGTTCCCCAGGCATATTATAATATGAAGGCTGGTATCGAACGGCTCGCAACAGAGACCGGTGCGGGACAGTGGGGATCTGCCCTGGCATTCGCTACCCAGCTCTTCGGTCTGGAATGTACGGTATACATGGTCAGGTCGAGTTATGCCCAGAAACCGTACCGGAAGAGCATGATGCAGGTCTGGGGTGCCGAGTGCCTCCCGAGCCCTACTGACAGGACGAACTCGGGGAGACAAGTGCTCCAGGGAGACCCGGAAACCCCCGGAAGTCTCGGGATCGCGATCTCAGAAGCAGTGGAGGATGCCGCAACCCACAGCAACACCAACTACTCACTTGGATCCGTCCTGAACCATGTCTGCCTGCACCAGACGGTAATAGGACTCGAGGCAAGGGAACAGCTCGCGATGGTTGAGGAGTATCCCGATGTCGTTATCGGGTGCGTGGGAGGCGGCTCGAATTTCGCCGGGATCTCCTTCCCGTTTGCAGGAGACAAGATAAAGGGGACAAAGCCCGGGACCGACATCGTCGGTGTGGAACCGAGCGCCTGTCCCAGCCTGACGAAGGGTCTCTTTGCATATGATTATGGCGACGTTGCCGGCCTTACCCCCCTGCTGAAAATGTTTACGCTCGGTCATGACTTCGTCCCTCCGGCCATCCATGCAGGAGGTCTCCGTTACCACGGGGACTCCCCGATAGTTTCCAGGCTCGTGCATGACGGCGTGATGCGGGCAGTCTCGTATTACCAGAATGAGGTATTCGAGGCAGCGCAGACATTTGCACGGACCGAAGGTCTGATCGTCGCACCAGAGTCGGCCCATGCGGTGAAGGCCGCGATTGACATGGCACTCGAATGCAGGAAAACAGGTGAAGCCAAGACGATACTCTTCAATAACTCCGGACACGGTGACTTCGATATGTCCTCGTACGATGCGTTTTACCAGGGAAAACTCGTCGACTACGAGTATCCGGCCGAGTTGATAAGGCAGTCGCTCGCCAGGCTCCCTAAAGTTGGATGACCCCGGGCCGGCAGTGAAAAGGATCGGGTTCCTCATCAACCCCGTGGCCGGAATGGGCGGCCCGGTCGGTCTGAAGGGGACAGATGGCAAGGCCGGCGAGGCGGAATTGCGTGGGGCTGTCCCCCGTTCCCAGGAGAGGGCTGTACGGACCCTGGCCCTCCTTCGGGGTCCCGGATTCTTTTTTTTTACCTGCAGCGGGGAAATGGGCGAACTCGCCCTGCGACGCGCGGGGATAGATCATTACCAGGTGAAATACCGGTATCAGGGCAGGAGTTCTGCGGCTGATACGAGGGCCGCATGTCTCGAATTCCTGTCGTGCGGTGCAGACCTGATCCTTTTCTGTGGTGGTGACGGTACAGCCCGGGACGTGTTCGATGCCGTCGGTCAGCGGGTCCCCATACTCGGAATCCCTGCCGGCGTCAAGATGTTCTCCGCGGTATTTGCGGTTAATCCCGAGGCAGCAGCAGATATCGTTCGCAGCGCGGGAATATCTGATTTCCTGGACGCAGAGATCCTCGATATCGATGAAGATGCATATCGCCAGGGGGATCTCCAGACAAGATTGCATGGATACGCAAGAATCCCGGCCCTCCCCGAGCTGACGCAGTACTCGAAACAGGTCTTCGAGGACAGGGATGAAGAAAGGGCAAGGGTTGGGATCGCCAGGTTCATTGCGGAGACGATCGCTCCCGGAGTCCTCTACATTCTCGGGCCCGGGACGACCACCGCAGCACTTGCGAAATACCTTGGCCTTGAAAAGACCCTCCTCGGAGTGGACCTTGTCAAAGACGGCAAGGTCGTCGTGACCGATGCAAGTGAGGCACAGATAATGGAAATACTTCGGGACAGTTCAGGCTCGAGGATCATTGTCTCCCCGATAGGGGCGCAGGGTTTCGTTTTAGGCCGGGGGAACCAGCAGATCAGCAAAGATGTCATACGAACGGTAGGGACCGGAAATATTATCGTCATCGCATCGCCTGGTAAACTGGCCGGAACCCCGGTTCTTCATGTTGATACCGGCGATCCGAAACTGGATGCAGAGTTCGGAGAACACCTCACGGTCGTTTCCGGCTACCGGATTGCGCAGCGGAAACGGGTTTTGAGAATATCAGACGACCGTGATTGAGGTACCAAAATCGTTTAAAATACCGGATTATTGATACGTTCAGCCCGATATGGAAAGCATTACCAGGAACTGTTCGTCAGATAAGAAAAGGTAAGATGAGTAAACGGAGGTCCGGTTTTCCTAGACCCCTATCGATGCATGCACGCTACGCTTCATGGCTGACAGGCCTTCTTCTTCCCTGCCCATCTCCCGAAGAGTGATCCCCTTTTTGAAGAGACATTCGGCATCGAGCGGGTCGCATGCAAGTGCGTGGTCGTAACACTGGATGGCCTCGTCATACGATCCGCATACCTCCAGTGCATCAGCCTTTCCGGTCCATGCGGGAGCGAGGTCCGGGTTGGCCTCGAGGGCGAGGTTGTAGAACTCGATTGCCTTTTCCACTGCGCCATTGTACATCTGTTCGTTCCCATGCTTTACCCAGATCCCGGCATCGCCTGAGACCTGAACGATTTTTCCACTTGTTGCTGCCTTCATTTTTCATTTCCCCCTTATATCCTGCTCACGTCCTGGATATTTTCTTACAGGCTGTGGCCAAATCTCCATAAAACCCCTATAATTAAATATTTTTGCAAATACGGTCCGCATTTCAGCGAAATATCATATTCGCGCCCTTCACATCCGCTGCTAAGGTCTGCGCCGCGTGAATGCAATGCAATACCTCCGGTCAAAAAAATTGACAATGTCGATCCGATTCCTGATGCAGGATTTGGAGAAAGTATTCCCTGGTAGTTAACGTCTATCAGACAGAACAGTGGAAACATGTCATGAGAATGTCAGACTGGACAATCCCTGGCGAAAGAAAACCCGGGTATTATACCGGAGAGCCGATTCATCCGGCCCCGGTACTCTTCTGATCGATGCCCCGGATGCAAGGCTGCGGATAGGACCAAAACGAAGGTATCAGTGGTCTTTTCCCATCGCAATCCGGACGCCACGGTTGATGCAGACTGCAGCGTCATCATTCCGCCCCAACTTTTTCAGGGCAACCCCCTTGTTATACCAGCATTCGGCATCAAGCGGGTCGCACGCGAGGGCTGTATCATAGCAGCTGACCGCGTCTTCGTATTTTCCCAGCACCTCAAGGATATTCGCCTTGCCATGCCAGGCCCGGGCTGAATCCGGTGCAATTCCAATCGCACGGTCGTAATACTCGACCGCTTTTCCATATGCTCCGCGGTGGGCGAGTTCTTCCGCGTGGAGAACCCACACTTCGCCGTCATTTACGCTTTTTACGATCTTTTCCGTGTTTGCCATTTTCACATCCCCCACTAATGCCACGGACTCCGGATGGTCTCAGTCCGTGGTCGAAAAATGATAAAATGATTGATGGAATATTGATGCATGTCCAGATTCCATTTCAGGAATTGAAGATTAACCTGCGTCAGATTTTGGTTATGCATATTGCGTTCCCTGACCGGTATTCACATGAAAAGATGAGGTGAGTGCCAGGAGGCCTGGTCTTTTCAGACTCCTATCGATGCATGCACGCTGCTCGTTATGGCGGAGATGCCCTCCTCCTCCCGGCCCATCTCCCGAAGAGTGGCCCCCTTTTTGAAGAGGCATTCGGCATCGAGAGGATCACAGGCAAGCGAGTGGTCGTAACACTGGATGGCCTCAGCATACGATCCGCATACCTCCAGAGCATCTGCCTTTCCGGTCCACGCTGGTGCAAGGTCCGGGTTGGCCTCGAGGGCGAGGTTGTAATATTCGATCGCCTTTTCGACCGCCCCCCGGTGCATCTGTTCGTCCCCCTGCTTTACCCAGATCCCGGCGTCGCCCGGGACCTGAACGATTTTTTCACTTGATGCTGCCTTCATTTTTTATTTCCCCCTTATATCCTGCTCACGTCCTGGAAATTTTCTTACAGGCTGTGGCCAAATCTCCATAAAACCCCTATAATTAAATATTTTTGCCATTCTGGTCCGCATTTCAGCAAAAGGAAATATTCCCGCCGCCCATACCTGCACTGCATAAATGCCGTGCATAGTTTTATCCAAATATTCATACTTCATTATATCAGGGGTTCAGGCGATGAGCCGAACCGGGAAATTCAATAAGTCGGATCTTTGCGGGGCAAAGGTGATCCAGTCAGTGAAGAGAGATCACCATACGGTGACCTAGGGTCATTGCCCAATATACACACGTGCTTTGAAGGGGGTTAAGGAGTGCTGGAACAGGACAAAATCGCCAGGATTAAAGTTCTGCTCAAACTGTTTCCTAAGGGACTGACCATATCGGACATATCTTCACGACTTAAATTAAACCGGAATTCCGCCGCAAAATATCTGGAGATCCTCCTGATCTCAGGACAGGTCGAGACACACAGTTACGGGACAGCAAGGGTTTTTTTCCTCACTCACCGCGTGCCGATCTCAGCGATGCTGAGTGCCTCATCCGATATGGTGGTGACACTAGATGAAATCCACAAGATCGCGTTCGTGAATGAAAATTTCCTTGAGTTCTTTGGGATCAGGAGGGAAGATGTTATCGGCCACCATATTGTCGATCTCTACCGTACAGGACTGGATAATGTCAATCTGGCAGATCTTTTCGCAGAAATGCTTGTCAATCATGACACGGTAAGAGATACCCACGTAAAGAAAGGAGAAGACACATTTTTCTTCCGGATAAAAAGCGTACAGACAGTATTTGACGATGGATGCAGGGGAGACACCATCGTCATGGAGAATATCACCCAGGAGATGCGTTACCGCGAAGAACTCGAAGCAAACGAGGCAAAGTACCGTGAAGTGGTAGAGACCCAGAGCGAGCTGATCAACCGTTTCCTCCCGGATGGGACACAGATTTTTTGTAATGAGGCATTCTGCCGGTATTTCGGGCTCGACAGGGAGAGCATTATCGGAAGCAGGTTCGTCCCGGAAATTCCCGAGGGGGACAGGGAAGCCGTTGCCGTCCATTTTGCTTCCCTCACAAAGGAAAATCCCGCCGGGTCGGTCGTTCACCGGGTGATACTCCCGGAGGGGAAGGTCAGGTGGCTTCGGAGGAACAACCTCGCCATCTTCACGGACGGTCATGTGCGGGAGTATCAGTCCGTAAGCAGGGATATTACCGAACAGAGAAGGCTCCGGGAGGAGGAGAAAAAGCATCTGCGGACAATGGAATTTCTCTTCCGTATCGCGATGGAATACGCGGAGCTCCCTGACGATGCCGATATTTTCCGGTTCATCGGAGAACGGATCAGGGAAGTGGAGCCCGATGCCTTTGTCATCATCACTGACTATGACGATCAGACCCACCTCATGCGAATGAAATATTCTTCTGATCGAAGGATACAGGAGGTATGTTCGTCATTCCTGGGGTTCGATCCTGCGGAAGGAATCCCCATGGACAGCGATTCGAGGCTTCGGATGCTCTCGAATGAAGGGGAATTTTTAAGAGAAAGCGATTCTTTATTCGACTTCTCCTACGGGATCTTACCAAAAGAGATATGCGACAGGATCCAGGAGGAATTCGGGCTGGGACATTTTTTCGATGCAGGTCTGACCTGGAAAGGGAAACTCCTGGGTAGGGTAGTCTTCTTCCTCCTGAAGGGTCAGGGGGCAAAGGACCGCGACCTACTGAAGACCATTATCGTGCAGGCGGCAATTGCTCTCCAGCGGCAAATCTCCGGCAAAGCGCTCCTGGAGAGTGAAAAGAGGTTTCGTAGTATCGCAGAACTCTCACCCTTCCCGGTCTCGGTTATCAATCCATCCGGACGGTATCTGTTCCTCAACAGGAAATTTACCGAGGTGTTCGGGTACACCCCCGATGACTTCTCTACGGGGAGGCAGTGGTTCCGTCTTGCATTCCCGGACGAACGTACCAGAAAGGAGGTAATTGCAAAGTGGAAATCCGATCTCGAACGGTCGGTTCCAGGTGAAGTGCGGTCGCAGACATTCGCAGTGACCTGCAAGGACGGTTCGATCAAGGATATCATTTTCAGACTGGTCACTGTCGACGGTGGCGTCCAGTTCGTGGTGTACGAGGATATCACCCTCGAAAACAAAGCTGCGCGGAACAGGGCTCTTCTCGCCTCCATCGTCCAGTCCTGTGACGATGCGATTATCGGGAAGAAGGTGGACGGGACAGTCATTTCCTGGAACCCGGCTGCAGAGAGGATTTATGGATATTCTGCCAATGAAATGGTCGGCCGGTCGATCTCTGTCATCGTCCCCCGGGAACTCGAGCATGAGCTCAGCTCGATCATGTCCCGCATCAGGGACGGTGAACATATAGATCATTACGTGACCAGGAGGATCAGAAAGGATGGATCTGAGATTGACGTCTCGGTCACCGCCTCTCCGATCACCGATCAGTACGGCGAGGTGATCGGAGCTTCATCGATCGTCCGCAATATCACCCAGGACAAGGCAGAAGAGCTTCTCAAAGAGAGCGAGGAAAGGTACCGTGCTCTCGTTGAGAACCTCGACATCGGGGTGTACAGGAGTACGGGAGATCCTGCAGGACACTTCGTGTGGGGGAACTCGAATCTCGTAAAGCTTCTTGGGTATGAGTCATTCGAAGACCTGAAGGAGATTGCAGTCTCGGATGTTTTTCTCTTCAGCGAAGGCAGGAAACGCCTGCTCGAGGAGCTCCGGGAGAGGGGATTTGTCAAGGACAGGGAGATCGTCCTGAAAAAGAGAGACGGGAGGCCTCAGCCCGTATCTGTTACTGCACTGGCGAGGTTCGCCGCTACGGGCGAGATCAGATGTGTTACCGGGATCGTCGTGGATATCAGTGAAAAAAGAAGGGTGGAACAGGACCTGACCGAGGCGAGACACCAGATCCAGTATATCACGGATTCCCTTCCAGATCCCGCGTTGATCACGGATAAAAGAGGATATATTATCGCGTGGAACAAAGCGATGGAGAGGATAAGCGGATTGAAAAGTGAGGAGATGATTGAAAAAAGCAATTACGCCGAGGAACTTTCAACCTGTTTCCGGGACCGCCCTATCCTGATGCATCTTATCGATGACCCGGAAATCGAAGAAAAGTATTCGGGGATAATGCGCATCGGTGAGAATGTCCTTGGGAAGACCAGGATTCACCCCCCGGAATCGGAGGCTGTTATGGTCCTTGAGAAGGCCTCCCCCCTGCTCGATCAACATGGCAGGCGGATTGGCACTTTTGAATCGATACATGACATCAGCGAATGGAACCGCATTATTGCAGGCCTCAATATGGAAACGTCCGGACGGGAAGGCCGGTAACAAATTTTTGCACTTTTTCCCTTTTAGTATTTTTTCAGGATCCGGTTGAACGACGAAACTGCATAAGAGCCCCGCAAGCTGGAAATATCGAAAAAAAAGTGGATGGCTGTGGTCCCACCGCACCGGATTCCGGACGGCCGGAACGGTTCCCCCGCAATGGGACCACCATCGAGTCAGATATGCATGGTAATGATTTCCCAACCCTTGTACGATAAGGGCATATTCTCGTCATTTTTGACGAAGGATAAATCTTTGCCATTCTGAAATGCACGGCAGAGCTGAATTGCACTCCCTGAATATCCAGAGAAAGCGGGTATATTCGTGAAAATATTTTGCTCCGGGAAAGATACCGACACGGTTTCATTTAGAATTCTTTTTCACGATCCACTGCCGATTTTGAATGAAATAGAAATAATTGGAAGTCGCCTATGCCCGAATCCGATCTTAATTCCAGGATTAAGAGGCTCCTCAGGGCAAATCCGAGAGGGCTCACGATAACCGATATTGCCTCGAAATTAAAGCTGAACAGGAACTCTGTGGCGAAGTACCTGGAAATACTGCTGGTCTCCGGGCATGTAGAGAGCAGATCATTCGGAACCGCAAAGGTCTACTTCCTGACTCACCGCATCCCGATTTCCCATATGCTGAGTATATCTCCTGACCTGGTAATTGCCCTCGATGAGAACCGCAGAGTTGTCTATGTGAATGATCATTTTCTTATATTTTTTGAAATTACGAGAGAGAATACGATAGGGAACCATATTGTCGATATTATGAGTCCGGGTTTGCTGAAAAGTACACTTGCCGTACTCCTCCAGCACAACATCGCTGACAATGAAACAGCTCGCGAAGTACAATTCGAGCGATTAGCGGGCACAAGCACCTTCAAGGTAAAAGGGATCCCGACCGTTTTTGATGATGGGGGCAGAGGGGTGACCTTCATCCTTGAGGATGTGACCGTTGAGAAGAGGTACCTGGAGAGCCGCGAGTTTCTCTCGAGAAATGCAACAGCGCTCGTGGAAATGGGGGATGATGATGACATTTTCCAGTTTATTGCAGCAAGGGTGAATGAGCTTGTCCCGGGGAGCGTGACAGGCGTATGTTCGTTTGACGATGATTCGAGAAAACTTACGCTTCGTGCAGTTGCAGGAGATCATACGAGTCTTGGAGCGTTCGAAGAGGGGATCAAATCTGCGCTCATAGGATCTGAATTCCCGGTTGACGATACCCCTCAGCTCGCCCGGAATATTTCGAAATCTGAACTGGTAACCGGTTTGACTCTTTTCGACCTCATGTGCAGGAAATTTCCTGAAATGGACTGCCTGCAGATAGAGAAGAGCCTGAGCCTCACACGGAGCTATACGATGGGCCTTGTGTGCCGGGGAGGAGTATATGGGGATCTGGTCTTCGGAACGAGGGATGATTTGGACGAAATGAACAGGGAAACGATTGAAGCATTTATCCGGCAGGCAGCGGTGGCATTGCAAAGAAGGCACACGAAGAAGAAACTGAGGGAGACTGATGCACTGGTAGATGGGATTCTTGAAGCCTGTGGAGATGCGATGATTGTATTAACCGGGGATGGGAGGATCCTCCGTACAAACGAGGCGGCAAGGTCCCTGGTGCGGACAAAGGACGGAGTGCTCGAGGGGATGAACCTCGGAGACGTACTCCCGGACCTTAGCAAGAGCACCATCAGAGATATGCTGGCACTACCCCGTTCGAAAGACCGGACAAAGCAAGAAGAGATCAAGGTTGAGATACCTGGGAGAGGACTTTTTTCCATCCAGTTTAAGGATGTCGCCCCGACGGATGATCCGCCAGTCGTGATTGCTACTCTTAGATAATCATTTTTCCAGGAAACCACTCAGTTATTCTCTCTCCACCATGTCGGGCAGTCAAGGAGTGAACGAGTGTGGTCCTTTTGGAAAGATCTATCGCAACACAACAATTTGTTTGTCATCTTCCTGCCAGGAAAGGAAGATGAGCCTGGAAAGAATTTCCCCTTCGGGGTAACCGGGAAAAAAAAGTTCAGGCTTTCGTTGGTGCGGGGGGTTTCATCAGGACGAAAGCGATGACCATCCCGATCGCTGCTAATACCGCGACAGGATAGAACACGAGGACATAACTCCCGAAGATATCCCTCAGGTTTCCCGCAAGCAGGTTCCCCAGTATCGCCCCGACCCCGTATGCGGTGAACACGAGACCATAGTTCGGGCCGTAGAACCTGGTACCACAGAATGCCCCTGTGCAGGCAGGTGCAATCGCAAGCCAGCCACCAAGACAGAGCCAGAGTGCAGCGAAACCTGCAATATACACCCAGGTTGCCCCTGGTGAAGCGGCAGTACCTAGCAGCAGGGCTGCGAGAAACAGGATCCCCATGTTAAGGATCGCCGAATTTCGGGGGCCGGTCCTGTCGACAATGTGCCCGAATATCGGCCGGCCTATCCCGTTGAAAATTGCGAATACCCCGACGAGGGCTGCAGCTGTCGCTGCGTTCAGGGAGAAGACCTCCTGTCCCACCGGGCTGCTGATACCTATTGCCATGAGGCCTGCGAGTGTCCCGATAAGGAAACAAAACCATAGGCCCCAGAATGCTTTCGTCCTGACCATCTGGCCCCGGTTCAGGTCATTCACGCAGCACATTGCGATTGTTGCGGAATAGCCATGCGGTTTCCAGTCCGGCGGAGGGAATCGCAACGGGAGGGCGAGGATAACAAGGATGACAAGGAAGGCGAGGCCGAGATAACCAAATGTGGGCAGTGCGAGTGCAGGCACGATCGTATTATTCTGCGTCATCATGGCATTTGCGAGCGGGGCCACGATCAGTGGAGAGATCCCGAACCCGAGGAGTGCTCCCCCGACTGCGAGTCCGCGCCTGTCAGGGAACCACCTCCCTGCCACGCCGATCGGTGCATTATATACGATACCGACCCCTGCCCCCCCGATTACTCCGTACGTCAGGGCAAACATCGCCATGCCTGAGGACAGGCTCCCGAGGATCCAGCCAATCCCTACCACTATTCCTCCGATGACCGCAAGCTTCCTCGGACCGTGCCGATCGAGTAACCCCCCCACGAGTGGCATTGTTATCGCGAAAACTGCGAGGAATATGATAAAGGGAAGGAGGCTTTCGGTGGCACCGACCGAGAAGTACTCCTGGAGCGGCTTACGGAACACGCTCCATGCGTAGATGCTTCCAAGGCAGATATTGATGACAAGGCCAAGGATAATGAATATCCACCGGCCCTTTTCTGCTGGCAGCCCGAAAACGCGAAGTTCGCGGGGCTGCGGGATGACGTTCGACATCACTCCACCCAGGCCGGCTCAATCCTCCAGCGTGGAGATGTCCCCCGGGTCTATCCCGAGTTCTTTCGCTTTCAGTACCCGTCTCATGATCTTCCCGCTCCGTGTCTTCGGAAGTTTGTCGACAAATTCGATCTCATGGGGCATCGCGATCGGTCCCAGCGTCATGCGCACGTGGTATATCAAATCGGAGGTGAGCTTATCGCTGGGCGTATGACCGACCCGGAGGATCACGAACGCCTTTATCGAGTTGCCTTTCATCGGGTCAGGTTTGCCGATGACAGCAGCTTCGGCTACCGCCTTGTGTGATACAAGGGCGCTCTCGACCTCGGCGGTACCGATATTATGGCCTGAGACGATGATGATGTCATCCGCTCTCCCGATCACCATGATGTACCCGTCCTTCCCCTTGACTGCCAGGTCTCCTGCCGTATAGCAGTCCTTGATCGTTTCCCAGTACTTCCGGTATCGTTCGTCGTTCTTGTAGACCGTCCGGAGCATCGCAGGCCACGGCTCGCGCATGACCAGGAATCCCCCTGTCCCGGGCTTTACCGGTTTCCCATCCTTGTCGACCACGTCCGCAACTACGCCAGGAATCGCCTTTCCTGCAAAACCAGGCCTCATCGGCTCCCCGATCATGGTAGTGACCATCTGCATCCCGGTCTCGGTCTGCCACCATGTATCTACAATCGGGCACTTCTTCTTCCCGATCATCTCGTAGTACCATTCGAACGCTTCGGGGTTCAACGGCTCTCCAACCGATCCCAGGATCCGCAGGGATCGAAGATCGTAAGCGTTCGGCCACTTCTCCCCGACCTTCATGAACATCCTGATCGCGGTGGGCGCCGTGTAGAATATCGTCACTCCCAGGTCCTGGACAAGCTTCCAGTAAGAACCGGGGTCCGGATAGTCAGGGGTGGACTCAGCGATCACCACTGTCGCCCCTGCACAGAACGGGCCGTATACAATATAACTGTGCCCGGTAATCCATCCCGGATCGGCTGTACACCAGTATACATCGTTATCTTTTAAGTCGAATACATGAAGCGTGGTGTAGTAGGTGCCGACCATGTACCCCGCGCACGTATGCACAATCCCTTTCGGTGCGCCGGTCGACCCGCTGGTATACAGGATGAAGAGCGGGTCCTCGGCATCCATCACTTCAGCCGGACATTCCGACGGAACATCGGCGATCAACTCGTCATAATCGATCTCGATCTCCTTATGGAGCTCGACCGGCTGCTCCTTGTCCCGGATAAGTACTATGACTCGCTCGACACTCGGCGCATTGATAATTGCCTCGTCCACTATGGCCTTGAGTGAGATGGATTTCCCACGCCTGACAGAGATGTCCGCGGTTACCACAACCTTCGCTGCGGCATCCTGGATCCGCATGTTCAGCGCACCTACCCCGAAGCCCCCGAAAACCACGCTGTGGACTGCTCCAATCCGGGCGCACGCAAGCATGGCGATGAGCTGTTCGGGGATGATCGGCATGTAGATGCAGACACGGTCTCCCTTCCTGACGCCGAGCTTCTTCAGCCCGTTTGCGAAGCGCATTACCTCATGGTACAGCTTCTGGTAGGTGAATATCCGTTCTTCCTCGTCATCACCACGCCAGATTAACGCAACCTTGTTCCGGCGGGAGTCGTTGACATGGCGGTCGAGACAGTTCACCGTGATGTTGCACTGTGCATTGACAAACCACTTCGCGTACGGGTAATTCCACTCCTTTACCCGGTCCCACTTCCGGAACCACTCAAGTTCGCCGGCGATCTTCTCCCAGAAAACGTCCGGCGCCTTGAGGAATTCCCTGTAGGTCTTTTTGTAATCGCGCGTCCGGGCGTTGTCTTTGTAACTCTTATCGACCTCGTAGTACTTCGCATCTTCAACGAGTGGGACATCGAATGATTCCTTCATCAGTTGCACCTTTATTGTTTTACGTTAGACTCATCGGTGGTTTGAAGCGATACACGTACGGGCTTTGAAGAATACCTCATCATGATACCCGGTCCCGGGGTGATCGTCCGGAAAAATCCATCCGATCATCCCTGCCCGTCTCACCTCCCGGTGTATTATAATGATTAATCATGATGAATATTAATAATTTGTTCTGGGCGCAGAAGGAGCGCCAGAATCGGTCAAATTTTCATTATACGGGTTTATCGATGAACCTCTGGACAACCATTAAGTTTGTTGAATCATCATACTGTTCCTATGAAAATCGCAATAATCGCTGCATCCGGCTATACGGGAGGGGAGCTGCTCCGGCTTCTCCTCTTGCACCCGAAATCGGAGGTGGTCTGCGCTACGTCTCGCAGGCTTGCAGGAACCCCCGTCGCGAAGGAACATCCCCATCTCAAGGGCCTGATCGATCTGGATTTCGGGAATCCAAAGACCGATGAGATCGATGCGGATTTTGCATTTCTTGCCGTTCCACATACTGCTGCGATGGAATATGCGAGGGGTCTCCTTGACCGGGGGATCAAGTCTGTGGATCTGAGT